>NZ_JBSGYQ010000002.1:0-231341 GCF_053610585.1 Streptomyces sp. NPDC054887
GTTGATAGGCCAGATGTGGAAGCCCGGTAACGGGTGGAGCTGACTGGTACTAATAGGCCGAGGGCTTGTCCTCAGTTGCTCGCGTCCACTGTGTTAGTTCTGAAGTAACGAACTGTGCCATTACCGGTTCGATATCTTCATAGTGTTTCGGTGGTCATAGCGTTAGGGAAACGCCCGGTTACATTCCGAACCCGGAAGCTAAGCCTTTCAGCGCCGATGGTACTGCAGGGGGGACCCTGTGGGAGAGTAGGACGCCGCCGAACAATCATTCAACGCTGGTCCCTGAACTTCGGTTCGGGGACCAGCGTTTTTTTGTGCCCTGACACTTGGTGTTCACGTTGGAGGGCCAGCATCCCGAGGTATGGGGACGATCGGAATGCTGAAGTCCGTAGGGGTCGGCGTCGGAGACGAAGTCGTCGTGCCGGCCTACGGGAACGCCGAAGTGGCCGAGGCAGTGCTGGCCCTTGGGGCCGTGCCGGTGTTCGCCGACATCGACGGAGCCACGTACTGCCTCGACGCGGCCGCCGTGGACGCGGCTGTCACGACGCGTACGGCCGCCGTGGTCGTGGTGCCCCGCTTCGGGTACGTGGCCGGCGTCGAGCCGGTGCGCGAGCTCGGGCGACGGCGGGGCCTCGCGGTGGTCGAACACCCGGAAGCCGAGGCCTTCGAGCCCGGCGCGCTTGCTCAACGGCAGGTGCACGCCGCGTTCTTGACCAGGCGGCTCACCGGGGTGCGGACCCCGGAAGGGTGCGCGGGGCACTCGTACGCGCAGTACGTCGTGAGGGTGCCCGGCAACGGGCGGCCGGACCGGGACGCGTTCGCGCGCGCCGTGCGGCGCAAGGGGGTGGACTGCCAGGTGCCGGTGAAGACGCCCGTGCACCGGCTGCCGGCGTTCCAGCGGGCGGTCTGTCTGCCGGAGACCGAGCGTGCCGCCGACGAAACCCTCGCGCTGCCCGTCGGCGGTCCGCTGTCGCGCCGCGACCTGCAACGCGTGGTGGCTGCCTGCAACGCGCTCGGTGGATTGCTGCAACCCGCCTTTTAGGACGTGCGTTTGAGGTGTGGTGCGCAGGCGCCGCCGTGTCGGACCTGGTCGGGGCAGCAGCGGGTTCGGAGCACGGCTGATGTTCGGGTAGGATCTCTCTCGTTGCCGCAGGGCAGCACAGGCCCCAATAGCTCAGTCGGTAGAGCGTCTCCATGGTAAGGAGAAGGTCTACGGTTCGATTCCGTATTGGGGCTCCACACACGAAAGGCCCCCGCCGGTTGGCGGGGGCCTTTCGCGTACTCCCGTATGTCACACGGGCAGATGGGGCATCGGTACGCGCATGGCGAGGATGGCCATGTCGTCGGAGGCCGGTTCGGCTGCGAAGCGTTCCACGGCGCGCAGGATGCGGGCGGCGACCGCGCCGGCCGTCAGGCCGGTGCAGGTGGCCAGGACGTCGGCCAGGCCGTCGTCGCCGAGCATGCGGGAGCCCTCGCGGCGCTCGGTCACGCCGTCGGTGACGCACAGCAGTACGTCGCCGGGGTCGAGGGTGACGGTCTGTTCGTACAGCTCCAGGTCCTCCATGACGCCGAGCAGCGGCTGGGGCTCGGCCGCCGGTTCGACGGAGCCGTCCGGGCGCAGGCGCAGCGGGAGCGGGTGGCCGGCGCAGACGACCTTCAGGACGGCGCTGCCGTCCTCCTGGGGCCAGAGCTCGCCGTACAGCAGGGTCAGGAAGCGGCTGCGGGCGCCCTCGTCGAGGATCGCCGCGTTGAGGCGCTCCAGGACGGCGGGGCCGCCGAAGCCCTCGCGGGCGAGGAGGCGCAGGGCGTGGCGGGCGAGGCCGGTGACGGCGGCGGCCTCGGGGCCCGTGCCGCAGACGTCGCCGATGGCGAAGCCGTACGCGCCGTCGCGGATGGGGAACAGGTCGTAGAAGTCGCCGCCGACCTCGTTGCCCTCGCCCGCCGCCCGGTAGATGACCTCCACCTCGACGTTGGGGACGTGCGGGAGCTCCGGGGGGAGCAGGCTGCGCTGGAGGGACTGGCTGATGGCCATGCGCTCCGAGTACAGGCGCGAGTTGTCCAGGGCGAGCGCGGCGCGGCGGGAGAGGTCTTCGGCGAGTTCGAGGATCTCCTGGCGGAAGTGGTCGTCGGTCGGCTTGCCGAGGGTCAGCATGCCGATGACGCGGTTGCGGGCGACCAGGGGGAGGACGACGGTCTCGCCGCCGACCGCCGCGGCGGTGGCCAGGGTGGTGCCGATGCCCGAGCCGATGTGGGGCGTGGAGCCGAGGCCGAGGCTGCGCATGGAGGTGCGGAGCGCCGCCTGGTGCGCGGCTTCGGTGGGGGCGTTCCAGACGCGCGCGCCGGGGGCCGGGACGGGCTCCGGGGGGTCGATCTTGGAGAGGAGCGCCTTGAGGCCGTCGATGCGCTCCTCGTCCTCGTGGAGGACGAAGGAGAGGTACGGCTCCGAGGACTGGTCGGCGATGGTGTAGACGGCGCACCAGGTGGCCAGGGTGGGGACCGTCATCTGTGCCATCAGGGCCAGGGTCTGGTCGCGGTCGAGCGTACCGGCGAGGAGGTCGGAGGCCTCGACGAGGAAGGACAGCGAGCCGCGGCGCAGGCGTTCCAGTTCGCCGAGGCGGGCGGATTCGACGGCGAGCGCGATGCGGTCGGCGGCGAACTGGAGACGCAGGGCCTCCTCGTTCGAGTAGCGCCCGGGGGCTTCGGCGGCCACTCCGAGGGAGCCGGTGAGGCGGCCCTCGACCTTGAGGGGGACGGTGACGACGGAGCGCATGCCGGTGCCGTTGAGGAGCGGTACGGCTCCCGGGACGGCGGTGAGGTCGTCGTGGACGGCGGGCATGCGGGCGGAGCCGTAGCGGCCGGTGCCGGCCTCCACGGGGACGCGGGCGAAGCGCTGGCGGGCGGAGGGGAGGCCGGTGGTGGCCCGTACCTCCAGCTCGGTCTCGTCGTCGGTGGCGAGGAGGAGGAAGGCGGAGTCGGCGTCCAGCATGTCGCGGGAGCGTTCGACGGTCCGCTGGAGGAGTCCGTCGAGGTCGTCGGGGGCGGGGGAGCCGATGAAGACCTCGAAGGGGTCCGTGGTGCGGCCCTCGGAGAGCGAGCCCTTGGCGGTGTCGCTGGGGGTGCGCTGCGGGGACTGGAGGACCGCGCGCTCGAAGTCGCGCACCAGCAGGCAGATGGTCGAGGGCTCGCCCGCGGTGTCCCGTACGCGCAGGTGGGAGGCGTAGACGGGGACGGTACGGCCGTCGGCGGCGCGGACGCCGTAGCTGCCTTCCCAGCGGGAGAGCCGGAGGGCGTCCGCGATGCCGGTGGCGATGCCGGGGGTGTGCGGCCAGGCGGCGAAGTCGGTGAGCTGCTTGCCGGTGACCTGGTCGGCGGCGTATCCGAAGAGGTCCTCGGCGTCCTCGTTCCAGGCGCTGATGGCGCCGGAGCGGTCGATCTGGACGACGGCGACGCGGATGCGGCCGTCGGCGACGGGGAGGTGCTCGACGGGCAGGACCGGGCCGGCCGAGCGGATGCCGACCGGGCGCTCGGGGAGGTCGAGCTGGAACCAGACGTGTTTGCGGGTGGGGGCGTAGTCGACGCCCCAGCGGGAGGCCAGGGCGGCGCACAGCAGCAGACCGCGGCCGCCTTCGCGCTCCGGGCTGCCGAAGGACTGGGCCGTGCCCTGGAGCGGAACATCCCGTTCGGGGTAGCGGTCGCCGACCTCGACGCGGACGCCGTCGTCCGTACGCAGGCACAGCACGTCGGCGGTGGTGCCGGCGTGCACGACCGCGTTGGTGACGAGCTCGCTGGTGAGGACGACGGCGTCGTCCACGATGTCGGTGTAGCCCCAGCCCTGGAGTGTGTCCCTGACAAAGGCGCGGGCGGTCGCGACGGACCGTCCCACGGGGTCGAAGCTGGCAGCCGCCCGCGCGGTGATCACAGAACTCCTCGTACGCGTCTCGACGCCCGGCTCTGCCATGATCGGCCCGCCCCTCCGGTGCCCGGTGGTGGATCTCGCGTCACCGCCCCCGCCGGGCGGACCGGGGCGGCTGGACAGCCGGAAGCCAGGTTACTTACCTTCCATGTCCGAGCGGATGCCGGTCACCAGTGTTTCCGCCCCCGGAGTCCGGGGAGGGGTGTGCGAAGCTGCCGAACTGTTATGGCCTGGTTCGGCCATGGTGAAACACTGGGAAGGCTTCGGGCGACGCCCGATGAGTACGGTCGACCCCTGCGGGAGGGACACGGTGGAGTCTGGCGCAGCCGCGCGGAGCACCAGCACGCGCGCAAAAGGCGGACGGTCCCGGAACAATGGGACAACCGAAGTGGATACAGCGGCCCTGAACAGGCTGCTGCAGGCCCTGGTGACGATGCGGGACGGCAACTTCCGTAAACGCCTGACGGTGTCGGGCGACGGGGTGATGGCCGAGATCGCCGCTGTCTTCAACGAGGTGGCCGACCGGAATCTGCACCTGACCGGTGAGATCGCCCGGGTTCGCCGCATGGTCGGACGTGAGGGGAAGCTGGCCGAGCGGCTGGAGACCGGGGCCTGCGAGGGCTCCTGGGCCACCGCGATCGACGCCTCCAACGCCCTCGTCGACGACCTGGTACGGCCGGTCTCCGAGGTCGGGCGGGTGCTGTCCGCGGTGGCGGACGGTGACCTGGACCAGCGGATGGAGCTGCGGTCGCAGGGTGCCGAGGGCACCGAGGCCGGGCATCCGCTGCGGGGCGAGTTCCTGAAGGTCGGCCGTACGGTCAACAACCTGGTCGACCAGTTGTCGGCGTTCACGGACGAGGTGACGCGGGTCGCCCTCGAAGTGGGCACCGAAGGAAAACTGGGTGGTCAGGCGCAGGTCCGCGGCATGTCGGGTTCGTGGAAGGACCTGACGGATTCCGTGAACACCATGGCGTACCGGCTGACCGCCCAGGTGCGTGACATCGCTCTCGTCACGACGGCGGTCGCCAAGGGCGACCTGTCGCGCAAGGTCACCGTCCACGTGGCCGGCGAGATGCTCCAGCTGAAGAACACCGTCAACACGATGGTCGACCAGCTGTCGTCCTTCTCCTCCGAGGTGACCCGCGTCGCGCGCGAGGTCGGTACGGAGGGCGAGCTGGGCGGGCAGGCGCAGGTGCCCGGGGTGGCCGGCGTGTGGAAGGACCTGACGGACTCCGTCAACCTGATGGCGGGGAACCTGACCGCCCAGGTCCGCGGCATCGCGGAGGTCACCACGGCGGTCGCCAACGGTGACCTGTCGCGGAAGGTCACGGTGAGCGCGCGCGGCGAGGTGGCGCAGCTCGCCGAGACGATCAACCAGATGACCGAGACGCTGCGTACGTTCGCCGACGAGGTGACCCGCGTGGCGAGCGAGGTCGGCGGTGAGGGCCTGCTGGGCGGGCAGGCGCAGGTGCCGGGCGCGGCGGGCACGTGGAAGGACCTGACGGACTCCGTCAACACGGTCTTCCGCAACCTCACGACGCAGGTGCGCGACATCGCCCAGGTCACGACGGCGGTGGCCAACGGTGACATGACGCAGAAGGTCACCGTCGACGTCGCCGGCGAGATGCTGGAGCTGAAGAACACCGTCAACACGATGGTGGACCAGCTCCAGTCCTTCGGTTCCGAAGTGACGCGAGTGGCGCGCGAGGTCGGCGTAGAGGGTCTGCTCGGCGGACAGGCGCAGGTGCCGGGCGCGGCGGGCACGTGGAAGGACCTGACAGACTCCGTCAACACGGCGTTCCGGAACCTGACCGGGCAGGTCCGCAACATCGCGCAGGTCACCACGGCGGTCGCCAACGGCGATCTGTCGCAGAAGGTCACGGTGGACGTCTCCGGCGAGATGCTGGAGCTCAAGAACACCGTGAACACGATGGTGGACCAGCTGTCGTCGTTCGCCGACCAGGTCACGCGGATGGCGCGTGACGTGGGTACGGAGGGCCGGCTCGGCGGTCAGGCGCGGGTGGACGGCGTCAGCGGCACGTGGAAGGAACTGACGGACTCCGTCAACTTCATGGCGGGCAATCTGACGTCGCAGGTGCGCCAGATCGCCCAGGTGACGACGGCGGTGGCCCGCGGTGACCTGTCGCAGAAGATCGACGTGGACGCGCGCGGCGAGATCCTGGAGCTGAAGAACACCATCAACACGATGGTCGACCAGCTCTCGTCCTTCGCCGACCAGGTCACCCGGGTCGCCCGCGAGGTGGGTACGGACGGACGGCTCGGCGGCCAGGCGCAGGTGCCCGGTGTGGCCGGTGTGTGGCGCGACCTGACCGACTCGGTGAACGGCATGGCCGGCAACCTCACCGCGCAGGTGCGCAACATCGCGCAGGTCGCGACGGCGGTGGCGCGCGGTGACCTGTCGCAGAAGATCGACGTGGACGCGCGCGGCGAGATCCTGGAGCTGAAGAACACCCTCAACACGATGGTGGACCAGCTGTCGAACTTCGCCGAGCAGGTGACCCGGGTGGCCCGCGAGGTGGGCACCGAGGGCATGCTGGGCGGCCAGGCCGAGGTGCAGGGTGTCAGCGGCACGTGGAAGGACCTCACCCAGTCCGTCAACTCCATGGCCAACAACCTGACCTCGCAGGTGCGCAACATCGCCGAGGTCACGACGGCGGTCGCCGAGGGCGACCTCTCGAAGAAGATCACCGTCGATGCCAAGGGCGAGATCCTGGCGCTGGTGACCACCGTGAACACGATGGTGGACCAGCTGTCGTCGTTCGCCGACGAGGTGACCCGGGTGGCCCGTGAGGTGGGTACGGAGGGCATCCTCGGCGGCCAGGCGCGCGTGCGCGGTGTGACCGGCATCTGGAAGGACCTCAGCGACAACGTCAACCTGATGGCCAACAACCTGACGTCCCAGGTGCGGAACATCTCGCAGGTCTCCGCGGCCGTCGCCAACGGCGACCTGACGAAGAAGGTGACGGTCGAGGCGCGCGGCGAGGTCGCGCAGCTCGCCGACACCGTCAACACCATGGTGACGACGCTGTCGTCGTTCGCCGACGAGGTCACGCGTGTGGCCCGTGAGGTGGGTACGGAGGGCGAGCTGGGCGGCCAGGCGCGCGTCCCCGGGGTCTCCGGCACGTGGAAGGACCTCACCGAGTCGGTGAACTCGATGGCGTCCAACCTGACCGGCCAGGTCCGTCAGATCGCGATGGTGACCACGGCGATCGCCAAGGGCGACCTGACCAAGAAGATCGACATCGACGCCCGGGGCGAGATCCTGGAGCTAAAGACGACCATCAACACGATGGTCGACCAGCTCTCGTCGTTCGCGGACCAGGTGACCCGGGTGGCCCGTGAGGTGGGTACGGAGGGCATCCTCGGCGGCCAGGCGCGCGTACGGGACGTGGACGGCACCTGGCGCGACCTCACGGAGTCCGTGAACGAGATGGCCGGGAACCTGACCCGGCAGGTGCGCGCGATCGCGGCCGTGGCCACCGCGGTGACCCGCGGCGACCTCAACCTCAAGATCGACGTGGATGCCGCGGGCGAGATCCAGGACTTGCAGGACAACATCAACACGATGATCGCGAACCTGCGCGACACCACCCTGGCCAACAAGGAGCAGGACTGGCTCAAGGGCAACCTGGCCCGTATCTCGGGCCTGATGCAGGGCCGCCGCGATCTGGACGACGTGGCCTCCCTGATCATGAGCGAGCTGACGCCGGTCGTCTCCGCGCAGCACGGCGCCTTCTTCCTGGCCCTGACGACGCGCGGCACGGCCGAGGTCGGCGCGGACGAGGACAGCCCGTACGAGCTGCGCATGCGCGGCAGTTACGGCTACTCGGCCGGCTCCATGCCGACGTCCTTCAAGCCGGGCGAGACGCTCATCGGCACCGCGGCCGAGGAGAAGCGCACGATCCTGGTGGACAACGTGCCGCCGGGCTACCTCAAGATCTCCTCCGGCCTCGGTGAGGCTCCGCCCGCGCACGTGATCGTGCTGCCGGTGCTCTTCGAGGGGAAGGTCCTCGGGGTGATCGAGCTGGCGTCCTTCCAGCCCTTCACCCAGATCCAGAAGGACTTCCTCAACCAGATCGCCGAGATGATCGCGACGAGCGTCAACACCATCAGCGTCAACACCAAGACCGAGGTGCTGCTGGAGCAGTCGCAGGAGCTGACCGAGCAGCTGCGGGTGCGGTCGGCGGAGCTGGAGAACCGGCAGAAGGCGCTCCAGGAGTCGAACGCCGAGCTGGAGGAGAAGGCCGAACTGCTGGCCCAGCAGAACCGCGACATCGAGGTGAAGAACACCGAGATCGAGGAGGCCCGGCAGGTTCTGGAGGAGCGCGCCGAGCAGCTCGCGGTCTCGATGCGCTACAAGTCCGAGTTCCTGGCGAACATGTCGCACGAGCTGCGCACGCCCCTCAACTCGCTGCTGATCCTGGCGAAGCTGCTCGCCGACAACGCGGAGGGCAATCTCTCCCCGAAGCAGGTGGAGTTCGCGGAGACGATCCACGGGGCCGGTTCCGACCTGCTCCAGCTCATCAACGACATCCTCGACCTGTCGAAGGTCGAGGCGGGCAAGATGGACGTCAGTCCGACGCGGATCGCGCTGGTGCAGCTCGTCGACTACGTGGAGGCGACCTTCCGGCCGCTCACCGCCGAGAAGGGCCTGGACTTCTCCGTACGGGTCTCCCCGGAGCTGCCCGCGACCCTGCACACCGACGAGCAGCGGCTGCTCCAGGTCCTGCGCAACCTGCTGTCGAACGCGGTCAAGTTCACCGACAGCGGGGCGGTCGAGCTGGTCATCCGGCCGGCCAAGGCCGACGTGCCCAACGCCATCCGTGAGCAGCTGCTGGAGGCCGGTTCACTGCGGGACGTGGACGCCGACCTGATCGCCTTCTCGGTGACCGACACCGGCATCGGGATCGCGGCCAGCAAGATGCGGGTGATCTTCGAGGCGTTCAAGCAGGCGGACGGGACGACCAGCAGGAAGTACGGAGGCACCGGCCTCGGCCTGTCCATCAGCCGGGAGATCGCGCGGCTGCTGGGCGGCGAGATCCACGCGGCGAGCGAGCCGGGCCGCGGGTCTACGTTCACGCTCTACCTGCCGCTGCACCCGAGCGAACTGCCGCCGCAGGGCTACCCGCAGCTCACCCCGGGGGCCATGGACCCGCTGCGCGGAGGCGGCGGCGCCGCGGACGGCGAGCGGGCGGCGGACGGCGCGCAGCATGCCGACCCGGACCGGCTGCCGTCCGACCCGCAGAGCGGTCCGTCGGGGCTGTTCCGGCGGCGTCGCCGGGCGGTGGGCGGCGGTGAGCGGCGGACGGCGCTGCCGGGGCAGGCGGCCGGTCAGCCGGGCGTGCCCGACGAGGCCGGCCGGTCGTCGGACGCCGCGGAGCCGCAGGAAGCCGCACCGTCGTGGGGCTCGGGAGGACACGAGGCGCCGGCGCCCCAGCCGCGTCGCGGGATCATGTTCTCCCAGGAGAAGGTGCTGATCGTCGACGACGACATCCGCAACGTCTTCGCGCTCACCAGCGTGCTGGAGCAGCACGGCCTGTCCGTGCTGTACGCGGAGAACGGCCGGGAGGGCATCGAAGTGCTGGAGCAGCACGACGATGTGACGGTGGTGCTGATGGACATCATGATGCCGGAGATGGACGGCTACGCGACGACGACGGCGATCCGCAGGATGCCGCAGTTCGCGGGGCTTCCGATCATCGCGCTGACCGCGAAGGCGATGAAGGGCGACCGGGAGAAGGCCATCGAGTCCGGAGCGTCCGACTACGTCACGAAGCCGGTCGATCCCGACCACCTGCTCTCCGTCATGGATCAGTGGATGCGGGGAGAGGGATCGTAGGCTGTACGAAAGCGACAGGTCGCTGACTGACTGTGGCCGAAGGCGTGTGAGCGCGGGAGATCCGGGGAACCTTCTGGTCTCCCGCCGCGTTTCCGCTACGTGCACAGTGACATCGCGGTGACAGGGTGTGGCGACAGGCGGGGTGCGGCTACCATGACCGGCACAAGGACGGGCGACGCAAGAGAGTCGTCCCCTGGGGCGGCGCCCGGTGCACTGCCGGGGCGAGGAGGGCGGGCCATGGTGCAGAAGGCCAAGATCCTCCTGGTCGATGACCGGCCGGAGAATCTGTTGGCGCTGGAGGCCATCCTCTCTGCGCTGGATCAGACACTGGTACGGGCATCGTCAGGGGAGGAAGCGCTCAAAGCGCTGCTGACGGACGATTTCGCAGTCATCCTGCTGGACGTTCAAATGCCGGGAATGGACGGTTTCGAAACCGCCGCGCACATCAAGCGGCGGGAGCGGACCCGGGACATTCCGATCATCTTCCTCACCGCGATCAACCACGGCCCGCACCACACCTTCCGGGGGTACGCGGCCGGCGCGGTGGACTACATCTCGAAGCCGTTCGATCCGTGGGTGCTGCGGGCGAAGGTCTCGGTCTTCGTCGAGCTGTACATGAAGAACTGCCAACTGCGGGAGCAGGCGGCGCTGCTGCGCCTCCAGCTCGAAGGCGGCGGCCAGACGGGCGGTGCGGGCGAGACGAAGGAGCCCGCCGGGCTGCTCGCCGAACTCTCCGCGCGGCTCGCCGCCGTTGAGGAGCAGGCCGAGGCGCTGTCGAAGCAGCTGGACGACGAGTCCGCGGACGCCGCGGCCGTGGCCACGGCCGCTCACCTGGAGCGCAAGCTCACGGGTCTGCGCCGGGCGCTCGACGCGCTCGAACCGGGGACCAGCGGCGCGGCGCCCCCTTTCCCGTCGCAGCACTGAGCGTCGCAGCGCCTGAGCTTCGTCGTACTGAGCCGTCCGGCTGGATGACGCGGCTGCGAACGACGTCGGACTGAGCGCGCGCTGCTTCAATACCGTGCCGCACAGGCCGCGCCGCGCCGAGTTCTGTGCCGTAGTGCGCTGAACGTCGGGGCGACCGGGCACGGCGGGGCCGGATGTGGACACCCGGCGGGCGCACCGGCCGCACCGCGGCGGCCCGGTGAGGCCGCGTCAGTTTTCCGCCGCGCTGGTCACGACACGAACGGGTGAAGCGGTGGGCACACGTGTCCGTCGCGTCCCGCACCGGTAACCTCACCACCATGGCCTCACGTACGTCCGGCAAGGGTTCCCAGGGCACGGCGGGCGCCGCGAAGCCGCGCGCCGGGCGTACCGCCGGCGCCGCGAAGAAAGCGGCG
The DNA here is from genome assembly GCF_053610585.1 of Streptomyces sp. NPDC054887. NCBI lineage: Bacteria > Bacillati > Actinomycetota > Actinomycetes > Kitasatosporales > Streptomycetaceae > Streptomyces > Streptomyces sp. NPDC054887. Next base: position 11,111 of record NZ_JBSGYQ010000002.1, read on the forward strand.
CCCGCCAAGAAGTCCGCCGTCGCGGCGAGGAAGGCCGCGCCGGCGAAAAGGGCGCCGGTGAAGAAGGCGCCCGCCAAGAAGGCCGCGGCCAGGCCCGCAGCCAAGGCGGCGCCGTCGCCCACCGGCGGCGTGTACCGGCTCGTGTGCGCCCTCTGGCTGGGCCTCGCGCACGGCGTCGGCGCGATGTTCCGCGGCATAGGGCGCGGCGCGAAGGGGCTCGACCCGGCCCACCGCAAGGACGGCGTCGCGCTGCTGCTGCTCGGTCTCGCGCTGATCGTCGCCGCCGGTACGTGGGCGCAGCTGCGCGGGCCGGTCGGCGACCTCGTCGAGATGCTGGTGACCGGCGCCTTCGGACGGCTGGACCTGCTGGTGCCGATACTGCTGGGCGTCGTCGCCGTACGGCTCATCCTGCACCCCGAGAGGCCCGAGGCCAACGGCCGGATCGTCATCGGGCTCTCCGCCCTGGTCGTCGGCATTCTCGGGCAGGTCCACGTCGCCTGCGGAGCGCCCGCCCGCGGCGACGGCATCGAGGGCCTACAGGACGCCGGCGGACTGATCGGCTGGGCGGCCGCCACGCCGATGATCTTCACCATGGGCAGCGTTCTCGCCGTACCGCTTCTGCTGCTGCTCACCGTCTTCGGCCTGCTCGTCGTCACCGCCACCCCGGTCAACGCCGTCCCCGAGCGCCTGCGCCAGCTCGGCATCATGCTCGGCATCCTCGCCGCGCCGCCCGGGTACTACGACGAGTCCGAGGACGACGAACGGTACGACGAGCAGTGGCGCGAGGCGCTGCCCGCCGGCGCGCGCCGCGCGCCCGCACGCCGAGCCCCGGCGTCCTCCGAGTACGACGCGGAGCTCGCGGAGGAAGAGGCGCTCACCCGGCGCCGCCGCCCCCGCAGGGCCGCCCCCCAGCCGGCGTCCGCGTCGCGCGCGATGGACGCCGTCGACGTGGCCGCGGCCGCCGCCGCCGCGCTGGACGGCGCCGTACTGAACGGGCTGCCGCCGTCGGCGCTCGTGGCCGATCTGACGCAGGGCGTCTCCACCGAGCGTCCGGCGGGTGTGCCGTCGGCGCGCGAGAGCGCCGGGAAGGTGGAACGCACACCTGTGCCCGCGCCGGCGTCCGGGTCGAGGTCCGGGTCCGGGCAGGGGGCGGGGGCCGGCTCGGGAGCGGGGTCCGGGGCGAAGGTGGCGGACCTGACCAAGGCGCAGCCCGAGGTGTCCCAGCCGCTGCCGCCCCGCGCCGAGCAGCTCCAGCTCGCCGGGGACATCACGTACTCCCTGCCCTCGCTCGACCTGCTGGAGCGCGGCGGTCCCGGCAAGACGCGCAGCGCCGCCAACGACGCCGTGGTCGCCTCACTGACCACCGTGTTCACGGAGTTCAAGGTCGACGCGGCCGTCACCGGTTTCACCCGGGGGCCGACGGTCACGCGGTACGAGGTGGAACTGGGACCGGCCGTCAAGGTCGAGCGGATCACCGCGCTCGCCAAGAACATCGCGTACGCCGTCGCCAGCCCCGACGTACGCATCATCAGCCCCATCCCCGGCAAGTCCGCCGTCGGCATCGAGATTCCCAACACCGACCGCGAGATGGTCAACCTCGGCGACGTGCTGCGCCTCGCGGACGCGGCCGAGGACGACCATCCGATGCTCGTCGCGCTCGGCAAGGACGTCGAGGGCGGCTACGTGATGGCCAACCTCGCGAAGATGCCGCACGTCCTGGTCGCGGGCGCCACGGGATCGGGCAAGTCGTCCTGCATCAACTGCCTCATCACCTCGGTCATGGTCCGGGCGACCCCCGAGGACGTACGGATGGTGCTGGTCGACCCCAAGCGGGTCGAGCTCACGGCGTACGAGGGCATCCCGCACCTGATCACGCCGATCATCACCAACCCCAAGCGGGCCGCCGAGGCGCTCCAGTGGGTCGTGCGCGAGATGGACCTGCGGTACGACGACCTGGCCGCGTACGGCTACCGGCACATCGACGACTTCAACCAGGCGGTGCGCACCGGCAAGGTGAAGCCGCCGGAGGGCAGCGAGCGGGAGCTCTCTCCGTACCCGTACCTGCTGGTCATCGTCGACGAGCTGGCGGACCTCATGATGGTCGCGCCGCGCGACGTGGAGGACTCCATCGTCCGCATCACCCAGTTGGCCCGCGCCGCCGGCATTCATCTGGTGCTCGCCACCCAGCGGCCTTCCGTGGACGTCGTCACCGGTCTGATCAAGGCGAATGTGCCCTCGCGGCTCGCGTTCGCCACCTCCTCGCTCGCGGACAGCCGGGTCATCCTCGACCAGCCGGGCGCGGAGAAGCTGATCGGCAAGGGCGACGGCCTGTTCCTGCCGATGGGGGCGAACAAGCCGACCCGTATGCAGGGCGCGTTCGTCACCGAGGACGAGGTCACGGCGATCGTCCAGCACTGCAAGGACCAGATGGCGCCGGTCTTCCGCGAGGACGTCGTGGCGGGGACGGCGAAGAAGAAGGAGATCGACGAGGACATCGGTGACGACCTGGACCTGCTGTGCCAGGCGGCCGAACTCGTCGTGTCCACCCAGTTCGGCTCCACCTCGATGCTCCAGCGCAAACTGCGTGTCGGCTTCGCCAAGGCGGGCAGGCTGATGGATCTGATGGAGTCGCGGAACATCGTGGGGCCGAGTGAGGGATCCAAGGCGCGCGATGTACTCGTCAAACCAGACGAATTGGATGAAATGCTCGCTATGATCCGAGGAGATTCTCACCCGTAAGAAGTCGGTGAGCAACCGTTTCCCCGGTTCGTACGTCCAGTTGAGGGGAGGGGGAGGCAGATGGTGTCACCATCGGGCTGTCAGGCGATTCTGATGGCGTACAAACTCCACCCTCCCGGTTGCCCCATGCTTTCGTACCCCCCCTAGACTGAACATCCAGCAGGTGGCTCACGCTCGAAAGGCGCCCCCGTGTCCATCGGCAACTCTCCCGAAGACGACCGGCCTTCCCTCGAAGACGACCGGCCCTCGATCGGACGCGCTCTCCAGCAGGCCCGTGTGGACGCGGGTCTGACGGTCGACGAGGTCAGTGGCTCGACCCGGGTGCGCATCCCCATCGTGCACGCGATCGAGCAGGACGACTACAGCCGTTGTGGCGGCGACGTGTACGCGCGCGGCCACATCCGAACCCTCGCCCGCGCCGTCGGCCTCGATCCGGACGTCCTGGTCGCCCAGTACGACGACGAGCACGGCGGACGCCCCGCGCCCACGCCCGCGGCGCCGCTCTTCGAGGCGGAACGTATCCGTCCGGAGGCCCGCCGCCCCAACTGGACCGCGGCCATGGTCGCCGCGATCGTCGCCGTGGTCGGCTTCGTCGGCTTCACGGCGTTCAACGGGAGCGACGGCAGCGGCGGCTCCCGGGACGTCGCGGGCTCCACGCCCGCCACGACCAAGCCGGCCAAGCCCGCACCGACCAAGCCCGCCGACCCCAAGCCCGACCCGTCGGACAGCGCCATCGCGGCCGTCCCGCAGGACCAGGTCACGGTCGCCCTGACCGCCAAGGACCGCAAGAGCTGGATCTCGGCGAAGGACCACAACGGCCGGCTGCTCTTCGACGGCCTGCTGCTCAAGGGCGAGTCCAAGACCTTCACCGACAAGGAGAAGATCGAGCTCGTGCTGGGCGACGCCGGCGCGATGCAGCTGTTCGTGAACGGCAAGGAGGTCGGTGACGAGTTCCAGGCCGGACAGGTCCAGCGGCTGACGTACACGAAGGGCGACCCCGAGGTCGGCTGACCTCGTGACTTCCGGCCCCGGGGCAGGGCCGGAAGGCCCCGGAGCCGGGGCGCCGGGCGCCGGGCAACCCTGGCGGCGGGGGCGCGCGCCGGGACAAAGTAGTCTTGAGTCCATGCCCGAACGCCGCACCGTCGCCCTTGTCACTCTTGGCTGCGCCCGTAACGAGGTGGACTCGGAGGAGCTGGCAGGCCGCTTGGCAGCGGACGGCTGGCAGCTCGTCGAGGACGCCTCGGACGCGGACGTCGCCGTCGTCAACACCTGCGGATTCGTCGAAGCCGCCAAGAAGGACTCCGTCGACGCCCTGCTCGAAGCCAACGATCTCAAGGATCACGGCAAGACCCAGGCGGTCGTCGCCGTGGGCTGTATGGCCGAGCGGTACGGCAAGGAACTCCAGGAAGCGCTGCCCGAGGCCGACGGCGTACTCGGATTCGACGACTACGCCGACATCTCCGACCGCCTCCAGACCATCCTCAACGGCGGCATCCACGCCTCCCACACCCCGCGCGACCGGCGCAAGCTGCTGCCCATCAGCCCCGCCGAGCGGCAGGACGCCGACGTGGCGCTCCCCGGACACGCCCAGGACACGCCCCCCGAGGACCTGCCCGAGGGCCTCGCGCCGGCCTCCGGTCCGCGCGCGCCGCTGCGGCAGCGCCTGGGGACCAGCCCCGTCGCCTCCGTGAAGCTGGCGTCCGGGTGCGACCGCAGGTGCTCCTTCTGCGCCATCCCGTCGTTCCGCGGTTCGTTCATCTCGCGGCGCCCGTCCGACGTACTGGGTGAGACGCGCTGGCTGGCCGAGCAGGGCGTCAAGGAGATCATGCTGGTCTCCGAGAACAACACGTCGTACGGCAAGGACCTCGGCGACATCCGGCTCCTGGAGACGCTGCTGCCCGAGCTGGCCGAGGTCGACGGCATCGAGCGCGTCCGGGTCAGCTACCTGCAGCCCGCGGAGATGCGGCCGGGGCTGATCGACGTCCTGACGTCCACGCCGAAGATCGCGCCCTACTTCGACCTGTCCTTCCAGCACTCGTCGGCCGGCGTGCTGCGCTCGATGCGGCGTTTCGGGGACACCGACCGCTTCCTGGAGCTGCTGGACACGATCCGCACCAAGGCCCCGCAGGCCGGTGTGCGGTCCAACTTCATCGTCGGCTTCCCCGGCGAGAGCGAGGCGGACCTCGGCGAGCTGGAGCGTTTCCTCACCGGTGCCCGACTGGACGCGATCGGCGTCTTCGGGTACTCCGACGAGGAGGGCACCGAGGCCGTCACGTACGACAACAAGCTGGACGCCGACGTCATCGCCGAGCGTCTTGAGCACATCTCGCGCCTCGCGGACGAGCTGACCACCCAGCGGGCCGAGGAGCGTCTCGGCGAGACGGTCGAGGTGCTGGTCGAGTCGGTGGACGGCGACGAGGGCGCGGTGGGCCGTGCGGCGCACCAGGCGCCCGAGACGGACGGCCAGGTGCTGTTCACGTCGGCCGAGGGACTGTCCGTGGGGCGTATGGTCGCCGCGAAGGTGATCGCGACCGAGGGCGTGGACCTGGTGGCCGAGTACAGCGAGCTGCTGGGAGGCGGCCCCCAGACCCCCGACGAGGAGGCAGGCAGATGACCGGAGTCCCGGCATCCGCTGCCGGTGGAACCGGCGCGAAGCCGGCGCCCGGCGGCAAGCTGGGCGCTGCGGCCGTCAACCAGGCCAGCCTGTGGAACATCGCCAACATCCTGACCATGATGCGGCTGGTCCTGGTGCCCGGCTTCGTCATGCTGATGCTCCAGGACGGCGGGTACGACCCCGCCTGGCGCGCCTGGGCGTGGGCCGCCTTCGCCGTCGCGATGATCACCGACATCTTCGACGGACATCTGGCGCGCACGTACAACCTGGTCACCGACTTCGGCAAGATCGCCGACCCGATCGCCGACAAGGCGATCATGGGTGCCGCGCTGATCTGCCTCTCGGCGCTCGGGGACCTGCCGTGGTGGGTGACGGGCGTCATCCTCTTCCGGGAGCTGGGCATCACGGTGCTGCGCTTCTGGGTGATCAGGCACGGAGTCATTCCGGCCAGTCGCGGCGGCAAGATGAAGACGCTGATGCAGGGCGTGGCGGTCGGGATGTACGTGCTCGCGCTGACCGGGCCCCTGGCGACGCTGCGGTTCTGGGTCATGGCGGCCGCGGTCGTGCTGACGGTCGCGACCGGGCTCGACTACGTGCGGCAGGCGGTCGTGCTGCGGCGGGCCGGGATCGCGGCGGAGTCGTCACGGTGACGGGCGGGGCCGTGGAAGGCGCGAGGGGCGCCGCTGAGGCCCTGGGGCCGGCGGGGGGCCTGAGAGGTGCCGGTGGTTCCGGCGAGGTGCTCGAGACGCCGCAGGGCGTCGCTGGTACGGCCGAGGTGGCGTCGCGGGGTGTGAGCGGTGTGGCCGAGGTGGCGTCGGGTGCGAGTGGTGCCGCCGAGATGGCTTCGCGTACGAGTGCTGCCGCCGAGGTGCTGGCGTTGCTGGCGGAGCGGGGAGAGACCCTCGCCGTCGCCGAATCGCTCACCGGTGGACTCGTGGCCGCGGAGCTGACCTCCGTACCCGGTGCGTCCCGGGTCTTCCGCGGAGGCGTCACGGCGTACGCGACGGAGCTGAAGCGGGACGTCCTCGGGGTCGACGCGGCACTGCTGGAGCAGCGCGGGGCCGTGGATCCGGAGGTCGCGCGGCAGATGGCGGCCGGGGTGCGACGGGCGCTCGGAGCGGGCTGGGGCATCGCGACCACCGGCGTCGCGGGGCCGGACGCCCAGGACGGCCAACCCGTCGGGACGGTTTTCGTGGCGGTCTGCGGGCCGGACGGAACCGGGAAAGTGGCCCGGTTGAGGTTGAACGGGGGCCGGGCGGTAATCCGTATGGAGAGTGTGCGGAGCGTACTGACCCTGCTCTCCGGCGAACTGATCGAGAATGCGCGGGCACAGGATACGGAACAGAACGGGGGGAATTGATGTTTGCAGCCCTGAGTGAACACGACATCGCTCCCCGCACGGCCGCAGCGCGAGGCGGTACGGTGGGGCGTGAAGGATGCGGCTACGCGGTCCGAGGAGGGAGCCACCGATGATTCTGCTCCGTCGCCTGCTTGGTGACGTGCTGCGTCGGCAGCGCCAGCGCCAGGGCCGTACTCTGCGCGAAGTCTCCTCGTCCGCCCGAGTCTCACTCGGCTATCTTTCCGAGGTGGAGCGGGGGCAGAAGGAGGCTTCCTCCGAACTGCTCTCCGCTATCTGCGACGCGCTCGATGTACGGATGTCCGAGCTCATGCGCGAAGTGAGTGATGAGTTGTCGCTGGCTGAGCTGGCGGAGTCGGCTGCGAGCGAGCCGGTGCGTCCACCGGTGCGCCCGATGCTCAATTCCGTTTCGGTGACGTCGGTGGCAGGTGTGCCACCGGAGCGGGTGACGATCAAGGCACCCGCGGAAGCGGTGGACGTGGTCGCCGCCTGACCGTGGTGACCACTGCGGCCGCGGTGTACGCGGTCTGAGGCTTTGCGAGAGCCCCGGTGGGTCCTGAGGGACCGCCGGGGCTCGTTCACGTTCCCATGTGACCGTTTTGGGGCGTTTGTGCCATGGTGGTGAGACTGTGCCGGGTCGGGTCGGCGAGGCGCACGGGGTTGCTTGCGTCTGCTTGCGCTCCGGTCTCGCGATCGTCCCGGTTCCCCGGTTCTCTGAGGAGGAAAACGGATGTCTGTCGTGAAGAGCACCCTGCCCGAGGCGGACCTCAAGGTGGTGGGCGAGGCCCTGCAAGGCGCACTCGTGGACCTTGTGGACCTGTCGCTGGTCGCCAAGCAGGTGCACTGGAACGTGGTCGGGCCGCGCTTCCGGTCCGTGCACCTTCAGCTCGACGAGGTGGTCGGCACGGCGAGGCTGCACTCCGACTCCGTCGCGGAGCGGGCGTCCGCGCTGGGCGTCAATCCGGACGGGCGGTCGGCGAGCGTGGCGCGGGCGACGGCGATCCGGGAGGTGCCGTCGGGGTGGATCAAGGACGTGGACGCCGTCCGGATCCTGGTCGACGCCCTCGGGGTCGTCGTCGGGCGGATGCGGGAGCGGATCGAGGCCACGGCCGATCCGGATCCGGTGAGCCAGGACATCATCATCGGGCTGACGGCGGACCTCGAGAAGCATGCGTGGATGTTCCAGGCCGAGAGCGAGTAGGCGCGGACGGCGGGGGCGCGAGGCGCGGGCGCGTGCGGTGGCCGGTGCGGGCGGGTGCGCCGGGGCGTGCTTCCGGTGCGCCCTCCCGCCCTGTGCGGGGGCCCGTCTAGCGTCGGTCGGAGGAGGCAGCCATGGCGTGGCGTGACTTCCGGGGACGCCGGGCGGTCCTGGTGGCCGCGCTGGTGCTCGGCGCGGTGTGGTGGTGCGCCGTGCTGCGCCTGATGCTGGTGCCGGAGCGGACGGGGGTGGTGGAGGGCGCGGTGGCGGCGGGCGGCTGGGGGCTGAGCCTGCTGCCGGTCCACGCGGTGTCGCCGGCCGCGGCCGGCGTGGACGCGCGGCGTCGGCGTGGGAACCGGCGGACGCCGGGGTTGGGGGCGCACACCGCCTCCGGGCTCGCGCGGGCGCTTGGACGTGGGGGCGTCCGGGCGCTACGACGGGGGGTCGCGGGGGCGCGGCGGCGGTGTGGCCGGGGGAGGAGGCGCGGCGGGTAGGGGGCCGGGTCGCGTCTCTGCCGGGGGTGGGGCCTTGCTCTGTGGGGACGGAGCCGGCTCTGGGCCATGCCTCTTGTCCCGGGGGTGTGTGGGTTCACGGGGGCTGGTTCGCCGCGGGGGGAATGTGGGCGGGCTGGGTTCCGGAGTGCGCCGGCGCTCGGGGGCGAAGCCGCGCCTGAAGGAGGTCGGTGCGCCGACGGTGGGGGGGTGAAGGGGCCTACCAGGGCATCAGTACGCCGCCGTTCGGGCGTAGGATCTGGCCGGTCGTGAAGGCTGAGGCGTCGGATGCCAGGTGGAGCACGGTGTGTGCGATGTCCTCGGGCTCGCCCACGCGGCCCAGCGGTGACGCGCCGGCCATGGCGGCCTCGGTCCGGTGCTGGAGCGTCGCGTCGTGGCGGTCGGTCATGGGTGTCCGGATCCAGCCGGGCGCCACGGCGTTCACACGGATGGAGTGCGGGCCCAGCTCGGTGGCGAGCGTCCTCGTGAGCTGCACGACGGCCGCCTTGGCGGCGCTGTAGCAGAGCAGGCCGGCGTGGGCCGCGTCCACCGCGCCCGACGCCATGGTGATGATGCTGCCGGGGCGCCCGGCCGCGACCATGGCGCGGGCCACTTCCTGGCAGGCGTGGAGAACGCCCTTGAAGTTGATCGCCAGGACGCGGTCGAGGTCCTCGTCGAGGGTCTCCAGGACGGTGCTGTGGTGCATGACTCCGGCCACGGCCGCGAGGATGTCGACGCGGCCGGCCGTCGCGACGGCCTCCGCGAGGCGGACCCGGTCGGTGACGTCGAGGACGTGCGGGTGGGCCGCGCCGCCCGCCTCGGCGATCCGGGCGGTGGTCTCGTCAAGGCCGCTCCGGTCACGGTCCGCGCAGTGGACGGTGGCGCCGGCTTCGGCCAGCAGGAGCGCGCTCGCCCGGCCGATGCCGCTCGCGGCGCCGGTGACGAGTGCGGTGCGGCCGGTGAGGTCGTACGCCGTGAGGGGCATGCGGGGACCGTACGACCGAATCTGACGGTCCGTCAACTGGTGTGGGCGGGGTGACCTCGGTCAGGGCGTCGGGCCCGACTGGCAGCGAGGACACCAGTAGGTGGGGCGGAGGCGGCCGGCCTCGCCCTGTTCGGCGTGTCGGATCGTGGCGCCGCAGCGCAGGCAGGGGCGGCCGGCGCGGCCGTACACGTACATGAGGGGGGAGGGGGCGCGTTCGCGCAGTGTGGTGCGGCGGCGGGGGCGGTCGCGGTTGGCCTCCAGGAGGCGCTTGGCGGCGGCGACCAGGCGCTCGGGGGCGGGGAGTTCGCCGACGGGCAGCCAGGGGGTGACGCGGGCGAAGAAGCACAGCTCGCACTTGTAGACGTTTCCGATGCCCGCGAGATTGCGCTGGTCGAGGAGTGCTTCGCCGAGGGGACGGTCCGGGGCGGCCAGGAGCCGGCGGAGGGCTTCGTCGAGGTCCCAGTCCGGACCGAGGAGGTCCGGACCGAGGTGGCCCACGGCCTCGGCCTCGTCCTGGGTGCGCAGGAGTTCGAGCACCGGGAGGCGGTAGCCCACGGCGGTGCGCTCGTCGGTGCCGAGGATGGCGCGGATCTGGTGGTCGGGGCCGCCGCGCCACCGCTCCCCGGCGGCGTAGACCTTCCACGCGCCCTCCATGCCGAGGTGGGAGTGGAGCGTGAGGCCGCCCTCGACGCGGGTGAGGAGGTGCTTGCCGCGGGGGGTGACGTCCACAACGGTGCGGTCGGTCAGGTCGGACGTGGCGAAACGGGGCACGCGGAGGTCGGACCGGGTGAGCCGGTGCCCGGCCAGGGCGGTGTGCAGGCGCCGGGCGGCCTGCCAGACGGTGTCTCCTTCGGGCATGGGTCCATGATGCGGTGGACGGGCGCGGGGTGCGTTGTCACGGGCGCCGCCCGCGTCGGGGGAGTGGGGTGGGGCGGCGTCAGGGGCGCAGGCGGAGCCCTCGTGGCGTCGGGTGGAAACCTGCCGCTTCCAGGGTCTTGCCCAGGGGCGAGGTCAGGGCGGGAACGCCGTTGGTGCGCTCCACCGTGACCGTGCCCAGCGCACCCTGCCGCGCCGCCGCGGCCAGGGCTTCGGCCGCCGCGGTGAGGCGGGGGTCCGACGCCGACGGGTCGTCCGGGCTGGTGGGCCACCCCAGCAGCGTCTTGCCGCCGCGCTCCATGTAGAGCGCCAGCTCTCCGTCGACGAGGACGACCAGGGCTCCGGCCTTGCGTCCCGGTTTGTGGCCGGCGTCGGACGGGGGATCCGGCCAGGGCAGGGCCGCGCCGTACGCGTTGGCCGGGTCGGCGGCCGCCAGGACCACCGCCCGGTGCGGGGAGTCGCCCTCCGCACGCTCGCGCGCGGTGGCCGCGGCGCGCAGACGGTCGACCGCGCCGTCCATCGCGAACTGGGCGGCTCCCAGCCCTTCCACGACGTAACCCCGCCGTGCCTGGCCGCTGTCCTCGAACGCGGCGAGGATGCGGTACGTCGCCGAGAAGCCGCCCTCGACCCCTTCGGCGGCGACCGCGCCGCGTGTCACCACGCCGTGCCGGTCGAGCAGGGTACGGGCGAGCGCGTGGGCGCGGTGGGTGGGATCCGGTTCGTGGGCGGGGAGCAGGGACCAGCGGCCGGAGACCGTGGGCGGGCCGGTGCGGGAGGCGGTCCGGGACGCCGCGCCGAGGGTGCCGTAACGGCCGCGCGGGACCGTGCGTTTCGCGCGGTGGGCGGTGGACCCCGCCGTACGGCCCGAACCCAGGAGCGAGCGCAGCGGTGCGAGGGTGTCGTTGGTCAGGCGGCCGGACCAGGCGAGGTCCCACAGGGTGTCGGCCAGTTGGGGATCGGTGCAGTCGGGGTGGGTCGTGGCGCGGACCTGGTCGGCGATCTGGCGGAAGAACAGGCCGTACCCCCCGGAGAGCGTGGTGAGGACCGACTCGTGCAGCGCGGTGAGTTCGAGCGGGTGCGGCTGCGGGAGCAGCAGGGGCGCGGCGTCGGCGAGGTAGAGGGACACCCAGCCGTCCTTGCCCGGCAGGGCGCCCGAGCCCGCCCAAACGATCTCCCCGGTGGTGGTGAGCTCGTCGAGCATCGCGGGCGAGTACCCCGCGACGCGGGACGGGAGAACCAGCTTCTCCAGCGCGGACGCGGGAACAGACGCGCCCTGCAACTGCTCGACGGCGCGCACCAGTCCGTCGATGCCCCGCAGGCTGCTGCCGCCCAGGTGCTGCCACTGGGGGAGGAACGTGGCGAGCGCGGCGGGCGGGACAGGTTCCAGTTCCTGGCGCAGGGCCGCGAGGGACCGGCGCCGCAGCCGGCGCAGCACCGTCGCGTCGCACCACTCCTGACCGATGCCGGCGGGGTGGAACTCGCCTTGGACGACCCGGCCGCTCGCGGTGAGGCGTTGCAGGGCGCCGTCCGTGACGGCCGCCCCCAGGCCGAACCGGGCGGCGGCCGCGGCCGACGTGAACGGCCCGTGCGTACGGGCGAAACGGGCGAGGATGTCGCCGAGCGGGTCCTTGACGGGCTCCGTGAACGCTTCCGGCACGCCGACGGGCAGCGCGGTGCCCAGCGCGTCGCGCAGCCGGCCCGCGTCCTCGACCGCCGCCCAGTGGTCGGCGCCCCCGATGCGGACCCGGATGGCCCGGCGGGCGGTCGACAGCGCCTCGGCCCACCCCGGTTCGGCGCCCCGCGCCGCCAGCTCCGCGTCCGTGAGCGGGCCCAGCACTCGCAGGAGATCGGCGACCCCCTCGCTGTCCTTGACCCTGCGGTCCTCGGTCAGCCACTGCAGTTCCCGCTCCAGCTCGCTCAGGACCTCCGCGTCGAGCAGCTCGCGCAGCTCCGCCTGACCGAGCAGCTCCGCCAGCAGCCGGGAGTCGAGGGAGAGCGCGGCGGCGCGCCGTTCGGCGAGGGGCGAGTCGCCCTCGTACAGGAACTGGGCGACGTACCCGAACAGGAGCGAGCGGGCGAACGGGGACGGCTCCGGCGTGGTGACCTCGACGAGCCGGACGCGGCGGGACTCGATGTCCCCCATCAGCTCGGTGAGGCCCGGTACGTCGAAGACGTCCTGGAGGCACTCCCGCACGGCTTCCAGCACGATCGGGAAGGAGCCGAACTCGGAAGCCACCTGGAGCAGCTGGGACGCGCGCTGGCGCTGCTGCCACAGCGGGGTGCGCTTGCCGGGGCTGCGGCGCGGCAGCAGGAGAGCGCGGGCGGCGCACTCGCGGAACCGGGCGGCGAACAGCGCGGAACCGCCGACCTGGTCGGTGACGATCTGATTGATCTCGCCCTTGTCGAACGCGACGTCGGCGGCGCCCAGCGGTGCCTGGTCGCTGTCGAACTCGGTGCTCTGCCGGGCCGGCTCCTCGTCGAGGAGGTCCAGGCCCATCAGGTCGGCGTCGGGCAGGCGCAGCACGATGCCGTCGTCGGCGTGCATGACCTGGGCGTCCATGCCGTACCGCTCCGTCAGGCGGGTGCCGAGCGCCAGCGCCCAGGGGGCGTGGACCTGGGCGCCGAACGGGGAATGGACGACGACGCGCCAGTCGCCCAGCTCGTCGCGGAACCGCTCCACGACGATGGTGCGGTCGTCCGGCACGTGACCGGCGGCGCGGCGCTGCTCGTCGAGGTACGACAGCACGTTCTCGGCGGCCCAGGCGTCCAGACCGGCCGCGGTCAGCCGCAGCCGGGCGTCGTCGGGGGCGAGGGAGCCCACCTCGCGGACGAACGCGCCCAGGGCCCGGCCCAGTTCCAGGGGCCGGCCCAGCTGGTCGCCCTTCCAGAACGGCAGCCGTCCCGGCACGCCGGGGGCGGGAGAGACCAGCACGCGGTCGCGTGTGATGTCCTCGATGCGCCACGAGGTGGTGCCCAGGGTGAAGACATCGCCCACCCGGGACTCGTAGACCATCTCCTCGTCCAGCTCGCCCACCCGGCCGCCGCCCCGCTTCGGGTCGGCGCCGGCCAGGAAGACGCCGAAGAGCCCCCGGTCGGGAATGGTGCCGCCGGAGGTCACCGCGAGGCGCTGCGCCCCCGGGCGGCCCGTGACCGTACCGGCGATACGGTCCCAGACGACGCGCGGACGCAGCTCGGCGAAGGCGTCGGACGGGTAGCGGCCCGCGAGCATGTCGAGCACCGCGGTGAAGGCGGATTCGGGGAGCGAGGCGAACGGGGCCGCCCGGCGGACCACGGCCAGCAGGTCGTCCGCCTGCCAGGTGTCGAGCGCCACCATGGCGACGAGCTGCTGCGCCAGTACGTCGAGCGGGTTGGCGGGTACGCGCAGCGCCTCGATGGAGCCGCTGCGCATGCGCTCGGTGACGACGGCCGACTGGACCAGGTCGCCCCGGTACTTCGGGAAGACCACACCGGTCGAGACCGCGCCGACCTGGTGCCCCGCCCGGCCGACCCGCTGGAGGCCGGAGGCGACGGACGGCGGCGACTCGACCTGGACGACGAGGTCCACCGCTCCCATGTCGATGCCCAGCTCCAGGCTTGAGGTGGCGACGACGGCGGGCAGCCGGCCCGCCTTGAGGTCCTCCTCGACCTGTGCGCGCTGCTCCTTGGAGACCGAACCGTGGTGCGCCCGGGCCAGCAGCGGCGGGGCTCCCTTGGCCGCGCCCGCCTCGGCCATGATCTCGGCGGGGGAGTGGTCCTCCGGGAGGGGTTCGCCGGTGGCCCGCTCGTACGCGATCTCGTTGAGCCGGTTGCACAGGCGCTCGGCGAGCCGGCGGGAGTTCACGAAGACGATCGTCGAGCGGTGGGCCTGCACGAGGTCGGCGATGCGCTCCTCGACGTGCGGCCAGATCGACGGCTTGTCGCCCGCGTCGTCACCCTTGGCGGGGGCGCCGCCCAGTTCGCCCAGATCCTCCACGGGGACGACCACCGACAGGTCGAACTCCTTGCCCGACGGCGGCTGGACGATCACGGCCTGCCGCTGCGGGGACAGGAAGCGGGCGACCTCGTCCACCGGCCGGACCGTCGCCGAGAGACCGATACGGCGGGCGGGCCGCGGCAGCAGCTCGTCGAGCCTCTCCAGGGAAACGGCGAGGTGCGCGCCGCGCTTGGTCCCGGCGACGGCGTGCACCTCGTCCAGGATCACCGTCTCGATCCCCGCCAGGGCGTCCCGGGCGGCCGACGTGAGCATCAGGAACAGCGACTCGGGTGTGGTGATGAGGATGTCCGGCGGCTTCGTCGCCAGCGACCGCCGCTCGGCGGCGGGAGTGTCGCCCGAGCGGATGCCGACGCGCACGTCCGGCTCGGACAGGCCCAAGCGTACGGCCTCCTGGCGGATGCCGGTGAGCGGGCTGCGGAGGTTGCGCTCGACGTCGACCGCGAGGGCTTTGAGCGGCGACACGTACAGCACGCGGCACCGCTTCTTCGGGTCCGCGGGCGGCGGCTCGGACGCCAGACCGTCGAGGGCGGCGAGGAAAGCGGCCAGCGTCTTGCCCGACCCGGTCGGGGCCACGACCAGCACGTCCGAACCCTCGGAGATGGCCTGCCAGGCGCCTTCCTGCGCGGCGGTGGGCGCGCTGAAGGCCCCGGCGAACCAGCCGCGGGTCGCGGGCGAGAACGAGTCGAGCGCAGTCCTGGACATGTCCCCCATCGTGCACCCGACCACTGACAACGGGTGTCCAGGACATGGACGCGCAGGTCAGCGGCGCGCGGACGGGCGCAGAATGGCTGTATGGCCACGACGGAGCCACGCGATGCCGACGAGTGGGCGCGCCACTGGCAGTACCCGGGCGTCCCCGGACTCGACCTGCTGCGGGCTCGCTACGTACGCCACTCCTTCGCCCGGCACAGCCACGAGGGCTTCGTCCTCGGCGCGGTCTTCCGGGGCATCGAGGACGTCGTGATGCCGGAGGGGACGATCAGGGCCCGCCCCGGCACCGTCGTCATGATCAACCCGGAGGTGCCGCACTCCGCGCACGCCGGCGTGCCCGAGGGATGGTCGTACGCCACCCTCTACCCCTCCGCGGAAGTGGTCGCCGGCATCGCCGACGAGACGACGAACCTGCGCGGGACGCCCGGCTTCGCCGAGACCATCGTCGAGGACGCCCGCACCGCCCGGCTCATCCGCGCCGTGCACAGGGCGGCCGAGGAGGGCAACGCCCTCGCCGCCGACAGCCTGCTCCGCATCGCCGTCGCCGGACTGCTGCGCCGGCACGGCCGCACGCTGCCCTCCCGTACGCCGACCGCGGCCGGCGCCCGCACGGCGGCCCTCGCCAGGAGCCTCCTGGAGGAGCGCATGGCACAGCCGCCTTCCCTGGAACAGCTCGCGCACGAACTCGGGACCGGCCCGTTCGCCCTCCTGCGCGCCTTCAAGGCGGCGTACGGCATGCCGCCCCACACCTGGCTCACCAACGCCCGCGTGCGCAGCGCCCGGCGGCTCCTGGAGGACGGCACCGCCCCCGCCGTCGCGGCCGTCACCGTCGGCTTCAGCGACCAGCCGCATCTGAACCGGCACTTCACCCGCATCGTCGGGGTGCCGCCCGGCGCCTACCAGCGGGAACGCGCAAGAACGTACAAGACCGGCCGCCGCGGTCCGTCGTAGTGTCCCGGCGTGACAGAGCAGACGACACCCCCAGCGATACGCACAGCACCCCCGGCACCACCCGAGGACAGGCCGGACAGCGCCGTCGTCCGCGACGCCCTCGGGGTGGGCGTCGCCGTCGGGCTCTCCGGCTTCGCGTTCGGCGTCACCTCGGCGGGATCCGGCCTCAGCCTGCTCCAGACCTGCGCGCTCAGCCTCCTCGTGTTCACCGGGGCCTCGCAGTTCGCCCTCGTGGGAGCACTCGCGGCCGGCGGCAATCCGTTCACCGCCGCGGCGGGCGCCTTCTTCCTCGGGGTACGCAACGCCTTCTACGGGCTGCGGCTCTCCCAGCTGCTGGCACTGCCCCGCTTCGTACGCCCCTTCGCCGCCCACTGGGTGATCGACGAGACCACGGCCGTCACGCTCGCCCAGCCCTCGCGCCACAGCGCCCGGCTCGGCTTCACCGTCACGGGGCTGTCCCTGTACGTGCTGTGGAACCTCACCACCCTCGTCGGCGCACTGGGCGCCGAGGCCATCGGTGACACCGACGCGTGGGGCCTCGACGCGGCGAGCCCCGCCGTCTTCCTCGCCCTGCTCGCCCCCATGCTCCGTACCGGAACGGAACGCGCCGTCGCGGGCGTCGCGGTGCTGCTGGCCCTCGGATTCCTGCCCGTACTCCCCGCGGGCGTGCCGGTGCTCGTCGCCGCACTCGCCGCACCGGCGCTGCTCTGCGTACAGGGCCTGCGGGCCCGCCGCACCACGAAGGAGGACGCCCGATGAGCGTCTGGATCGCGATCGGCGCCACCGCCGCCGGCTGCTACCTGGTCAAACTGCTCGGGCTGCTCGTCCCGGCGGGCGCCCTGGAACGCCCGATCGTGAAGCGCCTGGCCGCCCTGCTTCCGGTGGCCCTGCTGGCCGCTCTCACCGCCCAGCAGACCTTCAGCACCGGTCAGGAACTCGTACTGGACGCCCGGGGCGCGGGACTCGCGGCGGCGGCGCTCGCACTCGTCCTGCGCGCCCCCTTCCTCGTCGTGGTCGGTGCCGCCGTGGCCGTCACGGCCGGCGTACGAGCCCTCGGCGGCTGACGGCCACGGAGCGCGCGGGGAGAACGTGCGCCCCCGGTGTGCCACCTCCGGCACCGGGCGGCGCCCCGCAGGCGTCAGCCGATAGCGCGCCCGTACGCCCGCAGCGTCAGGAGCGCGTCGATCGTCACGCCCGGACGCGCCTCCAGGGCCGTCCCCGGCGCCCACTCACGCCACCGGATCGGCCAGCCCCCGTCCTCCCGCTGCGCGGCGGCGAGGAAGTCCAGCGAGCGGGCCATCTCCTCGTCGGTGAACCAGCCACGGGCGAGAGACCCCGGCGTACGGGCGTAGTCGTACGCGAAGTGGTGCTCGCCCGGCGCGTACCCGTCGGCGACCGGCTGCTCCCCGGACCGCTCCGGATCCAGCACCACGAGCCCCTGGTCGCGCACCAGCCGGCCGAGCCGGTCCGCGGCCGCCCGCGCCCGCGCCCGGTCGGGCACGCCGTCCAGGAAGGCGAGCGCCGCCTGGATCTCGTACGGATGCGACTTCTCCAGCGCCTCGACCGCGGACCAGCAGAAGTCGGTGGCCCTGAACAGCCACGCGTGCCACACCTCGTTGCGGTGCAGCACCCCCACCACCGGGCCCGTCGCCAGGAGATCGCTCGGAGGGTCGTCGACGACCGGAACGAACGGCGCGGCCGGATAACCGCGCAGCGAAGGGTGCACCGCGGGCAGCGCCCCCTCCTTCGTCGACACCTCGGACAGATAGCGGCACAACCGCTCCACCCGCGGCCCCTCGCAGCGGCCGATCGAATCGAGGACGCGCAGCGCGTGCGCGACGTGCAGCGGCTGGCTCACGGGACCGCGCAGATCGGGTTCCAGGGCGTAGCCGTAACCACCGTCCTCTCCCTGATAGGGGGCGAGGGCCGCTTCGACCGCGGCACCCTCGCCGTCCATGAAGTGGTAGGCGAACCGCCGCTGTTCGAGGACACGGGCGGTCAGCCAGACGAAGTACTCGGCGCGTGCAAGGGGGGATGCCCCAAATCCAGCCATGGAACGACCGTAGGGCGGAAAGCGCTGTCGGCAAGCTCTGCGGGCCGGGCTGCACTCTCAGGGGCGCGATACTGGGGTCATGCGGTTGACGATTTTCTGGGAGCGGATGGCGGACCACTTCGGCGAGGCGTACGCCGACTCCTTCGCCCGCGACCACGTGATGGCCGAACTCGGCGGCCGTACGGTCCATCAGGCGCTCGACGCCGGCTGGGAGGCCAAGGACGTCTGGCGAGCAGTCTGCGCCGCGATGGACGTCCCCGCGGACAAGCGCTGACGTGCGGGGCGCACAGGGGGAGCGGCCGGAGGGCGCGCGCATGGGACACACTGGCTCCGTGGCACCCACCGACCAGCCCGCCGGGCACGAGAACCCGCCGACCGCACCACCGCCCGCGCCCCCGGGGACGGCGGGACCCAACAACGGCGGTCCGGCCCGCATGCCCCGGTGGCTGCCGCGCGCCATGGTGCTCGCGCTGGCGCTCTACGCGTGCTTCCAACTGGGCAACTGGGCGTTCCACCAGCTCGTCGGCCTGCTGCTCAACATCCTGATCGCGTTCTTCCTCGCCCTCGCCATCGAACCCGCCGTCGGCCGGATGGCGGCCCGCGGCATGCGGCGCGGCCTCGCCACCTTCCTCGTCTTCATCGCGGTGCTGGCCTTCGGCGTCGGCTTCGTCGTCCTGCTCGGCTCGATGCTGGCCGGTCAGATCATCGAGATGGTCGAGGACTTCCCCAAGTACCTCGACCAAGTGATCAACTGGAGCAACCGGACGTTCCACACGGAGCTCTCCCGCGTCGAGGTCCAGGACAGCGTCCTCAACTCCGACTGGCTGCGCAGGTACGTGCAGAACAGCGCGACCGGTGTCCTCGACGTGTCGGCGACCGTCCTCGGCGGCCTGTTCAAGCTGCTGACGATCTTCCTGTTCTCGTTCTACTTCGCCGCCGACGGGCCCCGGCTGCGGCGCGCCCTGTGCTCCGTACTGCCGCCCGCCCGGCAGGCGGAGGTGCTGCGTGCCTGGGAGATCGCCGTCGACAAGACCGGCGGCTACATCTACTCGCGCGGCCTGATGGCACTCATCTCGGGCGTCGCGCACTACATCCTGCTGCTGATCCTCGACGTCCCGTACGCGCCCGCCCTCGCGGTGTGGGTGGGCCTCATCTCGCAGTTCATCCCGACGATCGGCACCTACCTGGCGGGCGCGCTGCCGATGCTGATCGCCTTCACCGTCAACCCCTGGTACGCGCTGTGGGTGCTCGGGTTCGTCGTCGTCTACCAGCAGTTCGAGAACTACGTGCTGCAACCCAAGCTGACCTCGAAGACCGTCGACATCCACCCGGCGGTCGCGTTCGGCTCGGTCGTCGCGGGCACCGCGCTCATGGGAGCCATCGGCGCACTGATCGCGATCCCGGCCGTCGCGACGCTTCAGGCCTTCCTCGGGGCGTACGTGAAGCGGTACGCCGTGACGGACGACCCGCGCGTGCACGGACGGCGCCCGCGGCGGCGCGGAGTCTCGGCCCTGGTGCGCCTGCGGCGCGCGCTGCGCGACGGTCGCCGGCAGGGGGCGGGCACGGACGGGGCGCCGGACCGGGCGCCGGGCCGGTCTCCGTCCTCGGACGACGACGACGCCTGACCGGTCCCACCACGCCCGCCACCATGGGCGTGGTGCGCTTGACAGCAAAATCGAACATCCATTCTGATGGGGTTCTGGCCGTGGTGCTGCGGAGGGTTATCCACAGGTCAGGACGACGCCGGGGCGCATTGTCAGTGGCACGAGATAGCGTCTTTGACGTGAAGCGATCGACTCAAGCAAATCGGGTGGAACCCATGGCAGCAGGCACCGACCGCGAGAAGGCGCTCGACGCCGCGCTCGCGCAGATTGAACGGCAATTCGGCAAGGGCGCGGTCATGCGCCTCGGCGACCGGCCGAACGACCCCATCGAGGTCATCTCCACCGGGTCGACCGCCTTGGACATCGCCCTCGGCGTCGGCGGGCTGCCGCGTGGCCGCGTGGTGGAGGTGTACGGACCGGAGTCCTCCGGCAAGACGACGCTGACGCTGCACGCCGTGGCCAACGCGCAGAAGGCCGGCGGCACCGTCGCGTTCGTGGACGCGGAGCACGCCCTCGACCCCGAGTACGCCAAGGCGCTCGGCGTGGACACGGACAACCTGATCCTCTCCCAGCCGGACACCGGCGAGCAGGCGCTCGAAATCGTGGACATGCTGGTCCGCTCCGGCGCCATCGACCTGATCGTCATCGACTCCGTGGCGGCGCTCGTGCCGCGGGCGGAGATCGAGGGTGAGATGGGCGACTCGCACGTCGGTCTCCAGGCCCGGCTGATGAGCCAGGCGCTGCGCAAGATCACTGGTGCGCTGCACCAGTCCGGTACCACGGCGATCTTCATCAACCAGCTCCGCGAGAAGATCGGTGTGATGTTCGGCTCGCCGGAGACCACGACCGGTGGCCGGGCGCTGAAGTTCTACGCCTCGGTGCGACTGGACATCCGGCGCATCGAAACCCTGAAGGACGGCACCGACGCGGTCGGCAACCGCACCCGCGTGAAGATCGTCAAGAACAAGGTCGCGCCGCCCTTCAAGCAGGCCGAGTTCGACATCCTCTACGGCCAGGGCATCAGCCGCGAGGGCGGTCTGATCGACATGGGCGTGGAGCACGGCTTCGTCCGCAAGGCGGGCGCCTGGTACACGTACGAGGGCGATCAGCTCGGCCAGGGCAAGGAGAACGCCCGCAACTTCCTGAAGGACAACCCCGATCTCGCCGACGAGATCGAGAAGAAGATCAAGGAGAAGCTGGGCGTCGGCGTCAGGCCGGCGGCTCCGGGCGCCGAGCCCGGCGCGGACGCGGCGGGCGGCACCCCCGCGGCCGCCGACGCGAAGGCGGTTCCGGCTCCGGCGACCAAGGCGGCCAAGACGGCCAAGCCCGCGGCAGCCAAGAGCTAGACCGTGACCCGGAGGACGGACTGGCCGGGAGACGCGAGCGACGGCATGGAGCCCGAGGACCGTGCAGGCTCCGACCCGTCGAGGGCCGGGAAGGGGCTGCCGCCTCAGGATCCGGCTGAGCAGGCGCGGGCGATCTGCCTGCGCCTGCTCACCGGGACCGCCCGCACCCGCAAGCAGCTCGCGGACGCGCTCCGGAAGCGGGGCATCCCCGACGAGGTGTCGGACGAGGTGCTGTCCCGCTTCGAGGAGGTCGGGCTCATCGACGACGCGGCCTTCGCGGACGCATGGGTGGAGTCCCGCCATCACGGGCGGGGCCTCGCCCGGCGGGCACTCGCCCGCGAGCTGCGCAACAAGGGCGTCGCACCCACGCTCATCGACGACGCCATGGGGCAGCTCGACTCCGACCAGGAGGAGGAGCGGGCCCGCGAGCTGGTGGCCCGCAAGCTCCGCTCCACCCGCGGCCTGGAGCGCGACCGCCGGCTGCGCCGCCTCGCCGGCATGCTGGCCCGCAAGGGCTACCCCGAGGGCATGGCCCTGCGGGTGGTCAGGCGCGCGATCGAAGAAGAGGGCGAAGACACCGACGGCCTGGACTACGATCCCCTCTGAGCCGCAACGGCGGACCGCCCCCGTCCCGCGCCGACGCCGTGCGCTCGCAGCGCGGACGTACACGGTGAGACGCGTACGGCGGCGAGGCGCGCGGCGGTGTGTGTCCGGGCGTCGGCGGCGGGTGCCGGCGCTGGGGCTCAGGGAACTCAGGGCCCGGCGGCCGGGACACGCCCACTCGCCCCGCACCACGGGCGGGGTCCCGTATGCCGAGGTCGGCACCCCGCGCAGCCCCGCACCACACGGCGGCCCAGCCTCCCCCGCGGCCCGCACCACACCTGGGTCCCGCACTCGGTGCCCGTGCTGGTGGTGGTCGATGCCCGGGGCCCGGGATTTGCGCGGCGGGCCCCCGCCACAGCCCCGCTCCTACAACTCCACTGGCAGTCCCGCCGCGCGCCATGCCTGGAAACCGCCGTCCAGGTCTGTCGCCCGGTGCAGGCCCAACTGGCGCAGCGAAGCGGCGGCGAGACTCGACGCGTACCCCTCGTTGCAGATCACCACGACCCGCAGAT
Source organism: Streptomyces sp. NPDC054887 (assembly GCF_053610585.1). Taxonomy (NCBI): domain Bacteria; kingdom Bacillati; phylum Actinomycetota; class Actinomycetes; order Kitasatosporales; family Streptomycetaceae; genus Streptomyces; species Streptomyces sp. NPDC054887. Next base: position 33,145 of record NZ_JBSGYQ010000002.1, read on the forward strand.
CATGACCGGTGGCCTCCGCGGCCCGGTGGCTGCCCTGCGGATCGAGCCGCCACTCCAGCTCGTTGCGCTCCACCACGAGCGCCCCCGGGATCAACCCGTCCCGCTCGCGCAGCGCGGCGTACCGGATGTCCACCAGCAGCGCCCCGGAGGCGGCGGCGTCGTACGCCTCCCGCGGCCCGACCCGGTCGAGCCCTTCGCGTACCCGCTCCAGCAGTTCGTCGATGCCGATGTGTTCGCTGCTCACACCCACTCCTCGGGACGCTCGACGTGCTCCAGACGCAGCACCGCGCCGGTGCGGCTGTAGCGCCGCATCATCGGCAGCGGAGGGTAGTACGCGTGCACCGAGACGGCGTGCTCGTGCGGCGACTCGTTCAGCACCTGGTGCACGTGGTGTGCCCCGAAGGCGCGGCCCCGACCGGGCGTCAGCTCCCGTTCCCGGTCGACCCCGTCGGCCAGTTCGAGGGTCTTCCAGCCCTCGGTGGGGAGGCGTGCCGCCAGCGACTCCTCGCGCAGGGCGCCCGCAGCGGCGGCGAAGGCGCCGTGCGAGCCGCCGTGGTCGTGCCAGCCGGTGCCGGTGCCCGGCGGCCAGCCGATCAGCCACGCCTCGCTGCCGCCGGGCCCGTCCAGCCGTACCCAGGTACGGCCTTCGGGATCGAGCGGGAGGGACGCCACCAGGGAAGCGTCGGCGGCGGTACGGCGCACGAACGCGAGCAGTTCCGCGGCAGAGGGCGCGGCAGGGCGCGCGGCGTCGCGGGGAACGCTTTCGGGCACGCCGGAGGAACGTACGGAAAGAGACACAGAGGACCGTCCTGAGAAGTTCGCGAAAACGCGCGGCGGCCGGAAACACGGCACGGCACAGCGCGTGAGAGGGAAGAGCGAATCAGCAGGACGGGCGACACACGCAGCCCGCATAGCGGACGAGGTCCATATGGACCCTCCGCCACAGGCGCACATCGGTGTCGGTCACGCTCCGGAGTACACCACGCACGCCCGCAGTGGTCAATTGATGTCCGCCGTACGGTCGCTGAGGCCGGCCCGAGCGGTCCCCTCCTCGCCGTCGGGTCCTTCGGAGGAGGCGGACTCCACCGCGTCGTCCGCTGCACCGGAGCGCTGCGGACCCGGCCCGGCCTGCGCCGACGCGGGCGGACCGCCGCGCGCCGCGTCGGCCGCCGCGTAGAGATCGGCCGGCCGTACGCCCTGGAACGCCGCCACCAGATGCCCGTCGGGCCGCACCAGCAGAACGGTGTGCGCCGACGCCCCCGGGTAGCCCTCCGTGACCAGCAGCTCGGCCCGCACCGGCAGCGCCGTCACCGCCGCGGCCAGCCGCGGCATCACACCCGCCGTCATCCAGTGCCGCCGGTCCCACACGCCGGTCCCCGGCGCGACCAGGACCACCAGCTGCCGCCCCCGCCCCAGCCGCTCCCGCAGCCGTACCACCGAACCGTCGGGCGCCGTCACCCGTACGTCGGCGACCGGCCCGCCCAGGGGCGTGCCGACCAGCGTCTGCGCCTCGCTCTCGGGGGGCGCGAGCGGGGAGTGCGTGTACGCGGGCGGCGCTCCCAGCGCCCCGCGCCCCAGGTGCGCGTCCGCGAGCAGGGTGTCGTGCCCCCGGGCCGTACCGGGCAGGTACGTCCGCAGCCCGTTGCCGCGCAGAATCGGCAGAGCCTGGTCGGCGGCGCGCAGACGCGCGGCGACGGCCGTGCGCCGCTCGGCCTGGTAGCTGTCCAGCAACGTCTGCGACGCCCCCAGATGCCATGCCTGCGCCAGTTTCCAGGCCAGGTTGTCGACGTCCCGCAGCCCCTCGTCCAGCCCCTGCGTCCCCAGCGCCCCGAGCAGGTGGGCGGCGTCCCCGGCGAGGAACGCCCGTCCCACCCGCCACTTGCGCGCCAGCCGGTGGTGCAGGGTGTAGACGCCGGTGTCGATCAGCTCGTACGGCGGCGTCCCGCCGCACCACCCGGCCAGCGTGTCCCGCACCCGCCCGAGCAGCGCCTCCGGCGTGACCAGTTCACCGCGCGGCGGCAGCAGCCAGTCGAGCCGCCACACCCCGTCCCGCAGCGGACGGGCGGTCACTTCCTGCCCGCCCGTGCGCCAGGGCGGCATGCGGTGCAGCAGTGCCTCCCCGTCCCAGGGCAGTTCCGTGCGCAGCGCGGCGACGGCGTGCCTCTCGACCGCCGTACGCCCGGGAAAGCGGATGTCGAGGAGCTTGCGCACCGTAGACCTCGCCCCGTCGCACCCGACCAGGAAGCTGCCCCGCCACCAGGTGGCCCCGGGCTCCCGGGTGTGCGCGGTGACGCCGTCGTCGTCCAGCTCCACGGTGTCCAGGCGCCCGTGCGGCACCACGTGCACGAGCTCGTGCGCGGTGACGGCGTCGCGCAGCCCGCGCGTCAGGTCGTGCTGCGGCAGGTGTGTGGGAGACGGCAGGTCGCCCTCGTCACCGAAACGAATCTCCCGTACGTCCTGGTTGCGCCGCATCGACCGCCACCCGGTCCAGCGCGTGCCCTCGTCACGGACCGTCGTACATCCGAGCCGCTCGACGAGCTCCGCCGTGTCGGCCCGCAGGAGGGCCGTCCGCGCCGTACGCGGCTCGTCCTTGCCCGGCCCCTCGTCGAGCACGACGGAGGGCACGCCGTGGCCGGCGAGCGCCAGCGAGAGGGCCAGCCCGACAGGACCGGCCCCAACGACGATCACCGGGTCCACGGCGCGTCCCCTCCGGTCCGTACGGACATGCGGGAAGTGGCAGGTGGAACCCGGTGCACGATCACAGAACGTATGCAACCCACTGCGGGTGCCTGCGTCAAGTGACAGAGGCGGCGGCGCGGTGGCCGCCGCCTCACATTTCGTCAGTTCTGCGCTTGACCTCAGCCTTTCGGCCCTGCGGGCTCCCCAGGAGTGGAGAGTGCGTCGCCCGCGTCCGCGCCGACTGTGGCGCCGGTGGACTTCTTGCCACGCCGCAGGCGTGCTTCCAGCCAGCCGGCGAAAGTGGTCAGCGCGTAGTTGATGGCGATGTAGATCAGCGCGACGACGATGAAGGACGCGAAGATGTTGCCGTTGTAACCGCTCATCGTGCTGATGGTCGACATCAGTTCGGCGTAGGTCAGCACCGCGCCGCCCAGTGCGGTGTCCTTCACGATCACGACGAGCTGGCTGACGATCGCCGGCAGCATCGCGGTGACCGACTGCGGCAGCAGCACGGACCGCATGGTCTGGCCCTTGCGCAGACCGATGGCCATGGCTGCCTCGGACTGTCCCTTGGGAAGCGACAGGATGCCGGCGCGGACGATCTCGGCGAGAACCGAGGCGTTGTAGAGGACCAGGCCCGTGACCACGGCGTAGAGCGGCCGGTTCTCGGAGCTGATGCCACTGAATCCGGCGTACACCGCATTGGCGAACAGCATCAGGATCAGCACGGGAATCGCGCGGAAGAACTCCACGATCGTGCTTGCCACACCCCTGACCAGCTTGTGGTCGGAGAGGCGCGCGATGCCCAGGATCGCGCCGAGGGGCAGCGCGATGACCATGGCAAGCGCCGCGGCGAGGAGCGTGTTCTCGAGGCCCGGCCAGATGTACGTCGTCCACGTACGTCCGTCGGTGAAGGGCTGCCACTTCTCCCAGTCGAGCTGGTCCTTCTCGGCCAGGCTGCCGATCACCCACCACAGCACCAGAGCGGCGAGGGCGAGGAACAGGGCCGAGTACAGGACGTTCCGCCGCTTGGCGCGCGGTCCCTGGGCGTCGTACAGAAGGGAGCTCATCGCTTCACCGCCACCTTCTTGCTCACCCAGCCGAGGAGCAGGCCGGTCGGGAGGGTGAGGCAGACGAATCCGAACGCGAAGACAGCGCCGATCAGAAGGGTCTGTGCCTCGTTCTCGATCATGCCCTTCATCAGGAAGGCCGCCTCCGCGACACCGATGGCCGCGGCCACGGTCGTGTTCTTCGTCAACGCGATCAGTACGTTGGCGAGTGGCGCCACCACCGCGCGGAAGGCCTGCGGCAGGATGATGAGTGTCAGTACCTGGCTGAAGCGCAGTCCCAGCGCGCGTGCCGCCTCGGCCTGGCCGACGGGCACCGTGTTGATGCCGGACCGCAGCGCCTCGCAGACGAAGGCGGACGTGTAGGCCACCAGCCCCAGCACGGCGAGGCGGAAGTTGATGCTGTCGAACGCTTCGGCGCCGAGGGTGACGCCCATCGTCTGGTTGAGGCCCAGCGAGGTGAAGACGATGATGATGGTCAGGGGAATGTTCCGCACGAAGTTCACGTACGCGGAGCCGAAACCACGCATCAGGGGGATCGGGCCGACTCGCATGCCTGCGAGCACGGTTCCCCATATGAGGGAGCCGAGGGCCGAGAGGACGGTGAGTTGCACCGTCGCCCAGAAGGCCCCCAAGAGGTCATAACCTTCAAGAAAGTCGAACACGATCTCCCGCGCTTCCGCGTGTGTGGAGGGCGCGGCGCGCCGCCCCCCGGGGCGGCGCGCCGATCAGTCCCTGCTTCACTTGACGATGTTGCCGATCTTCGGGGCGGGCTCGTTCTGGTAGCCGGCGGGGCCGAAGTTGGCCTTGACGGCCTTGTCCCAGGACTTGTCCTCGACCATCTTGGTCAGGGCGTCGTTGATCTTCTTCTTGAGGTCGGCGTCGCCCTTCTTGAGGCCGATGCCGTAGTTCTCGTTGGTCATCTTCAGACCGGCGAGCTTGAACTTGCCCTGGAAGTTCTTCTGCGCGGCGTAACCGGCGAGGATCGAGTCGTCGGTCGTCAGCGCGTCGATCGCCTTGCTCTGCAGGCCGTTGAGGCACTGCGAGTACGTGGTGTACTGCTGCAGCTGGGCCTTCGGAGCGAGCTTGTCCTTGACGTTCTGCGCCGACGTGGAGCCGGTCACCGAGCACAGCTTCTTCTTGTTCAGGTCAGCGGCGGACTTGATGGAGTCGTCGTCGGACCGGACGAGGATGTCCTGGTGGGCGAGCAGGTACGGGCCGGCGAAGTCGACCTTCTCGGCGCGCTCGTCGTTGATCGAGTAGGAGGCCGCGATGAACTTCACGTCGCCGCGGGAGATCATGAGCTCGCGGTCGGCGCTCTTCGCTTCCTTCCACTCGATGTCTTCCGGCTTGTAGCCGAGTTCCTTCGCGATGTAGGTGGCGACGTCGACGTCGAAGCCGACGTACTTGCCGTCCGGCGTCTTCTGGCCGATGCCCGGCTGGTCGAACTTGATGCCGATGGTGATCTTCTTGTCACCGGCGCCCTTGTCGTCCTTCTCGCCGGAGCCACAGGCGGTCGCGGTGAGGGAGAGCGCGAGTACGACGGCGGCCGCCGCAGAGACCTTACGAACCTGCATGGTGAACATCCTTTGTGTCAGCAGAAGAGAGATGGACGCGTGGGTACTACCCCGCGTCAGTGGTGAAGGATCTTCGACAGGAAGTCCTTGGCCCGGTCGCTGCGCGGATTGCTGAAGAACTGGTCGGGCGTGGCCTCTTCGACGATCTTGCCGTCCGCCATGAAGACGACGCGGTTGGCGGCCGAGCGGGCGAAGCCCATCTCGTGGGTGACGACCACCATCGTCATCCCGTCCCGCGCCAGCTGCTGCATGGCCTCCAGCACCTCGTTGATCATCTCCGGGTCGAGCGCCGAAGTGGGCTCGTCGAACAGCATGACCTTGGGGTCCATCGCCAACGCCCGCGCGATCGCGACGCGTTGCTGCTGACCGCCGGAGAGCTGCGCCGGGTACTTGTCCGCCTGCGAGCCGACGCCCACCCGGTCCAGCAGCTCGCGCGCCTTCTTCTCGGCCGCGGCCTTGCCGGTCTTGCGGACCTTGATCTGGCCCAGCGTGACGTTCTCCAGCACCGTCTTGTGCGCGAAGAGGTTGAACGACTGGAAGACCATGCCGACGTCGGCACGCAGCCGTGCGAGCTCCTTGCCCTCCTGGGGCAGCGGCTTGCCGTCGATCGTGATCGCACCGGAGTCGATCGTCTCCAGGCGGTTGATGGTGCGGCACAGCGTGGACTTTCCGGACCCGGAGGGCCCGATGACGACCACGACCTCGCCACGGGCGATGGTCAGGTCGATGTCCTGGAGCACATGCAGCGCGCCGAAGTGCTTGTTGACGTTGCTCAGAACGACCAGGTCGTCGGCTGCGGGGGCAGCGTCATCGGCGGCCTTGGTCACTGAAACTCCGCTCATCGGCTTCTTGCTCCGTCCTCCTCGGTTGGGGAGGACCCTAGCCAGGCGTTACGACCAGCGTCATCACATCTGAGCGGAAATTGAGCATAACGATCCGGCTTCAACCGGACACTCCGCGTGAACAGGACCACGGGCGGGGATACCGGCTCCATAACGGAACAAGCCCGTGACGGGAAGGCCCTTGACTGGAACGTGACGCATCGGCGTTTATGCCCTGAGGACAATTGCGCGCGAGACCTGTTCGCAGAGCGTTCACCGGAGGACCGGAGGGGGAGGTGCCATGAGACTGCTGCTCGTCGAGGACGACGACCACGTCGCGGCGGCGCTTTCCGCCGTCCTCCTGCGCCACGGCTTCCAGGTCGTCCACGCCCGCAACGGCGAAGAGGCGATCCAGGCGCTCCTGCCGGCCGAGAAGGAGCCCTTCGGCGTCGTGCTGCTCGACCTCGGGCTGCCCGACCAGGACGGCTACGAGGTGTGCGGCAAGATCCGCAAGCGGAGCGACACCCCGGTCATCATGGTGACCGCCCGCGCCGACGTGCGCTCGCGCATCCACGGCCTGAACCTCGGGGCCGACGACTACGTCGTGAAGCCGTACGACACCGGTGAGCTGCTCGCCCGGATCCACGCGGTGGCCCGGCGCAAGGCCACCGGCGACCCGTCGCCGGCGCCCGGGGACGACATCGCGCTGCGGCTCGGCGGCGTACGCATCGAACTGCCCACCCGCCGCGTGAGCGTCGGCGGCAGCGAAGTCCAGCTCACCCGCAAGGAGTTCGACCTGCTCGCGCTCCTCGCGCAGCGGCCCGGCGTGGTCTTCCGCCGGGAGCAGATCATCAGCGAGGTCTGGCGCACGAGCTGGGAGGGCACCGGCCGCACCCTCGAGGTGCACGTGGCCTCCCTGCGCTCGAAGCTGCGCATGCCCGCGCTCATCGAGACCGTGCGCGGAGTCGGCTACCGGCTCGTCGCACCGGCCGCGTCCGTACAGGGCCCGTAGTCCCACGTGCGCACCCGTCTCCTCCCGCTCCTCATCGTCCTGCTCGCGGGCATCCTCCTCGCGCTGGGCTTCCCCCTCGCGATGAGCGTCGCCGCCGCGCAGCAGCAGCGGGTGGTCGTCGACCGCATCGACGACACGGCCCGCTTCGCGGCGCTCGCCCAGTTCGTCACCGAACGCACCGAGAGCGGTCAGGACGAACGCCGCAGGACCCTGGAGACCGAACTCGCCAGCTACCAGGCCGTGTACGGGATCAAGGCCGGCGTCTTCTACCGCGACAAGTGGGCGATGGCGAGCGCACCCGAGGGCTGGGCCGTTCCCGAGAGCGGTGAGGGACTCGAAGCCTTCGAGGAAGCGCTCTACAAGCGCCGCAGCCACGATCCGCCGCAGGTCTGGCCCTGGCAGGAGGGCCGGATCGTCGTCGCCTCTCCCGTCGTACGGGACGGTGACGTCGTCGCCGTCGTGGTGACCGATTCACCGACCGGACAGATGCGTTCGCGGATCCTGCGGGGCTGGCTGCTGATCGCGGCGGGCGAGTCCGCGGCGATGCTGGTGGCGGTGGGCGCCGCCTTCCGTCTGACCGGCTGGGTGCTGAGGCCCGTACGCATCCTGGACGCGGCCACCCACGACATCGCGACGGGGCTCATGAACTCACGGGTCGCCGTCGCCGGGGGGCCGCCCGAACTCCGGCGTCTCGCGCGCTCGTTCAACGAGATGGCGGACAACGTCGAGGAAGTGCTCGAACAGCAGCGCGCCTTCGTCGCCGACGCCTCGCACCAGCTGCGCAACCCCCTGGCCGCCCTCCTCCTGCGCATCGAACTCCTCTCCCTCGAACTCCCCGAGGGCAACGAGGAGATCGCCTCCGTACGGACCGAGGGCAAGCGCCTCGCCCAGGTCCTCGACAGCCTGCTGGGGCTGGCGCTGGCCGAGCAGGCCACCACGCACCTCCAGCTCATCGACATCGGAGAGCTGGTCACCGAGCGGGTCGCCGCCTGGCGCCCGCTGGCGGACGACCGGGGCGTGCACCTCACCCGGGAGGGCCCCGAGGCCGTGACCGCCTGGGGCGACGCCGTGGCGATCTCCAGCGCCCTTGACGCGGTGATCGACAACGCCCTGAAGTTCACTCCGGGCGGCGAGGACGTCACCGTCACGGTCGTGCCGGACGGCGAGTCCTGCACGATCACGGTCGCCGACGGCGGCCCCGGTCTGACCGACGACGAACTGGACCGCGTCGGGGACCGCTTCTGGCGCAGCACACGCCACCAGAACGTCACCGGTTCGGGTCTCGGCCTGTCCATCTCGCGGGCCCTGCTCCTCGCGGGCGGCGGCGCGATGTCGTACGCCCGCAACGAGCCCCACGGGCTGTGCGTGACCCTCAGGGTCCCGCGCAGCGGGCCTACGGCTTGACCGACTGGTAGTACCGGCGCGCGCCCTCATGCAGCTCCAGCGGAGCCGTGTAGATGGCGGTCCGCAGATCCACGAGCTGCGCCGCGTGCACCGTCCTGCCGATGCGGTCCCGGCTCCCTATGACCGTACGGGTGAGCCCCTCGGTCAGCCGGGTGTCCGCCGCGTCGGTCGTCACCAGCAGGTTGGCGACCGCCACCGTCGGCACGGCCTCCCCGTCCTGCGCGTCCTTGTACGCGTCGGCGGGCATCACGGCGGACCGGTAGTGGCGCGACGGGCCGGGCTCCGCGTGCAGCTCGTCCACCAGGTCGCCCAGCGGCACGAGGCGGATGTCGAAACGCTGCGAGAGGTTCCTGACCGCGGCGGTCGGCAGGCCGCCGGACCAGAAGAAGGCGTCGATCGTGCCCTTCTCCAGCCGCTCGGGCATGGTGTCGATGCCGATGGACACCGGAGTGATGTCCTCCTCGGGATCGAGCCCCGCGGCCTCCAGGAGCTTGTTCGCGACCAGCCGTACGCCGGAGCCCTCCTGCCCGACGGCCACCCGCTTGTTCCGCAGACCGGCCGCCGAGCGCACCGGGGAACGCTTCGGCACGACGAGCTGCACGTAGTCGTCGTACAGCCGCGCGCACCCGCGCAGCCGGTACCCGCCGGGCAGACCGTCCCGGTAGTACTGGGCCACGGCGTCGGCGGTGGCGATGGCGAAGTCGGCCTCGCCGTTCACCAGGCGCGCCAGGTTCTGCCGCGAGCCCTCGCTGGCCCGCAGGTCCATGGCGACGCCGGGCAGGTCGCGGGCGACCGCCTCGTCCAGAAGCTCGCCGTAGCGCTGGTACACGCCCGTCGTCACGCCCGTACTGAACGTGACCCTCCCGCGCGGCGAGGACTCCCCGAGGGGCAGGAGCCACCACAGCAGCAGTCCGGTCACCACGAGTGCGGCGAGGGACCCCTGGAGGGCGCGGCGGCGGCTGAAGCGGGGGAGGGCCTGGAGCATGCGCGCGATCCTGCCAGTTCACTCCCCTCGGAGACCAGTGGGTGCCCGGGCCCGTACCCTGGTGTACGAGATGAGCGAGAAGACATACGAGGTGCGCACTTACGGGTGCCAGATGAACGTCCACGACTCCGAGCGGCTCTCGGGCCTCCTGGAGGGCGCGGGATACGTGCGTGCGCCGGAGGGCGCCGACGGTGACGCCGACGTCGTCGTGTTCAACACCTGCGCGGTGCGGGAGAACGCCGACAACAAGCTGTACGGCAACCTCGGCAGGCTCGCCCCCATGAAGACGAAGCGGCCGGGCATGCAGATCGCCGTGGGCGGCTGCCTGGCGCAGAAGGACCGCGACACCATCGTCAAGAAGGCCCCCTGGGTCGACGTGGTCTTCGGCACGCACAACATCGGCAAGCTGCCGGTGCTGCTGGAGCGCGCCCGCGTCCAGGAAGAGGCGCAGGTCGAGATCGCGGAGTCGCTGGAGGCGTTCCCCTCCACGCTGCCGACGCGGCGCGAGAGCGCGTACGCCGCGTGGGTGTCCATCTCCGTCGGATGCAACAACACCTGCACCTTCTGCATCGTCCCGGCGCTGCGCGGCAAGGAGAAGGACCGCAGGACCGGCGACATCCTCGCCGAGATCGAGGCGCTGGTCGCCGAGGGCGTCTCCGAGATCACCCTGCTCGGTCAGAACGTCAACGCGTACGGCTCCGACATCGGCGACCGCGAGGCGTTCTCCAAGCTGCTGCGGGCCTGCGGGAAGATCGAGGGCCTGGAGCGCGTGCGGTTCACCTCGCCGCACCCGCGCGACTTCACGGACGACGTGATCGCCGCCATGGCCGAGACGCCGAACGTCATGCCGCAGCTCCACATGCCGCTCCAGTCCGGCTCGGACACGGTGCTCAAGGCGATGCGCCGCTCGTACCGCCAGGAGCGCTTCCTCGGCATCATCGAGAAGGTGCGCGCCGCGATGCCGCACGCCGCCATCTCCACCGACATCATCGTGGGCTTCCCCGGCGAGACCGAGGAGGACTTCGAGCAGACCATGCACACGGTCCGCGAGGCGCGCTTCGCCCAGGCCTTCACCTTCCAGTACTCCAAGCGCCCGGGAACGCCGGCCGCCACCATGGAGGACCAGATCCCCAAGGAGGTCGTCCAGGAGCGCTACATGCGCCTGGTCGCCCTCCAGGAGGAGATCTCCTGGGAGGAGAACAAGAAGCAGGTCGGCCGGACCGTGGACGTCATGGTCGCCGAGGGCGAGGGCCGCAAGGACGGCGCCACCCACCGCCTCTCCGGCCGCGCCCCCGACAACCGTCTCGTCCACTTCACCAAGCCGGACGAGGACGTCCGTCCCGGTGACGTGGTGACGGTCGAGATCACCTACGCGGCGCCGCACCACCTGCTGGCCGAGGGCCCCTCCAAGGCCGTACGCCGCACCCGCTCGGGCGACGCCTGGGAGAAGCGCAACGCGGAGCCGAAGCAGGGCGCCGGCGTCCTCCTGGGGCTGCCGAAGATCGGCGTACCGGAGCCGCTGCCGGCGGCCACGGGCGGCTGCTCCGTCCAGTGACCGGCGGGCCGCCGCCCAGCGGTGCGGCGCGGGCGGCGTACTAGGCTTCCGCGCATGCTTGTCGCCGCCGCCGTGTGCCCCTGTCCGCCGCTCCTGGTCCCCGAGGTCGCCTCGGGGGCCGCACCGGAACTCGACGCCGCCCGGGACGCGTGCGCGGACGCCGTGGGCGTGCTCGCGGCCTCCCGGCCCGACCTGCTGGTCGTGGTCGGCGCGGCCGGGCAGGACGGCACCGGAACGCACCACCAGGGCGCCACGGGCAGCTTCCGGGGGTTCGGGGTGGACTTCGAGACGTACCTCGGAGCGGACGCCCCGCCGCGCCCGGGTGTCCCCGTGAGCGCTCTTCCCCCGTCCCTCGCGGTGGGCGCCTGGCTGCTCTCCCGTGCGCGCTGGGCGGACGCCCGCGTGGAGGGGCTGCACGTAGGCGAAGAGCTGCCCGCCGAACTGTGCGCGCAGGAGGGCCGCGGACTCGCCGCCCGGGCGGACCGTGTCGCCCTCCTCGTGCTCGGCGACGGCAGCGCCTGCCGGACGCTCAAGGCGCCCGGCTATCTGGACGAGCGGGCCGAGGGCTTCGACGCGGCGGCGGCCCGCGCGCTGGGCGCGGCCGACACGGCCGCGCTGTCGGCCCTGGACGCCCGTCTGGCGTCCGAACTCAAGGCGGCCGGGCGAGCGCCCTGGCAGGTCCTCGCGGGCGCGGCGGAAGGCGCCGGACTCGGCGGGCAGCTGCTGTACGAGGACGCGCCCTACGGCGTCGGCTACTTCGTCGCCGTCTGGTCCTGACCACGACAGCCGTCCCGGGCCCGATCAAGACGTTCGAACGGACGCGCGCCGCCTGCCTCGACACCGGGAACGGACAGCGCGGGCACGGGGACGGCCGTGGAGCGAGGAGCGCTCCACGGCCGTCCACCGTTACTGCTGCCGATCACAAGGCCGACCGTCACACCGCCGGAGGGGGAGGCGGCGGCGCAGTGCCGGTGCCTCTCGTTCCACCGGGCCCCTCGTCCTTGTGCGCGAGGCGGTCCAGGGCGTGCTTGGCCTTGCCCGTGCCCGACTCGATCCGGTTGCTGTACTTGCCCTTGGTCTTGCTGTCGACCGCCTTGGCGGCCTTGTCCAGACCGTGCTCGATCTTGCCCTCGTGCTGTTGCGCGTAGTGCGAGACGCCGTCCTTCGCATGAGCAAGCTTCGCCTTCAACGAATCCAGGAAGCCCATGGATCACCTTCGCTCGTCGGGAACTACTGGCGGGCGCTTTCTCCGGCCCCGTTGTCCGCCGCCTCGTCCGCGGACTGCTGCTTCGGGATCTCCACGTTGTCCGCCGCGGTGGTGCCGGAAGCCTCGGCGGCCTCCTCGGCCCCGCCCTCCGACTCCTCCGCCGCTGTCTCCTCCGGGGTGTCGGCCGTCGGAGTGGCGGCCTTCGCCTCCTCGGTTGACGCCTCAGCGGCCCCCTTGGACTTGCGGCTAAACCGTGCAAAAACGCCCATATCTGCTCCATACCTTACTCGTGTGGGCGAAATCCCGCGCCCGTCCGGAGCGTCTCGTCGCACCGCCCGGGGGCGCCGGTCCGTAAACCGGCGGCCGGAACCTCGCAACAGGCAACGACCCCGGACGCGTGCCGTCACGTAACTCGTTCGGGGAGGGGGTGCGGAGTTTGCGAGACTGTGCGAGTGAGAACAGCAGCCCCCGCACCGCGGGTCATCGCCGTTGTCGGCCCCACGGCAGCCGGAAAGTCCGATCTGGGCGTCGCCCTCGCCCGGCATTTCGGCGGGGAGGTCGTCAACGCCGACTCCATGCAGCTCTACCGGGGGATGGACATCGGCACCGCCAAGCTGACGCCCGAGGAGCGCGGCGGCGTCCCGCACCACCTCCTCGACATCTGGGACGTGACCGAGGCGGCGAGCGTCGCCGAGTACCAGCGGCTCGCCCGGGCCGAGATCGACCGGCTGCTCGCCGAGGGGCGTACGCCCGTCCTCGTCGGCGGCTCCGGCCTCTACGTGCGGGGCGCCGTCGACGCCCTGGAGTTCCCCGGCACCGACCCGGCCGTACGGGCCCGCCTCGAAGAGGAACTGGAGCTGCGGGGCCCCGGCGCCCTGCACGCGCGGCTCGCCGCCGCCGACCCCGACGCGGGGCGCGCGATCCTGCCCAGCAACGGCCGGCGCATCGTCCGCGCCCTCGAAGTGATCGAAATCACCGGCAAGCCGTTCACGGCCAATCTGCCGGGCCACGACTCCGTGTACGACACCGTCCAGATCGGGGTCGACGTGGCCCGTCCCGAACTCGACGAGCGCATCGCCGTACGGGTCGACCGGATGTGGGAGGCGGGACTCGTGGACGAGGTGCGGGCCCTGGAGGCGCGCGGGCTCAGGGAGGGCCGTACGGCGGCCCGCGCACTGGGGTACCAGCAGGTGCTGGCCGCGCTGGCGGGGGAGTGCACCGAGGAGGAGGCGCGCGCCGAGACCGTGCGCGCCACCAAGCGCTTCGCGCGCCGCCAGGACTCGTGGTTCCGCCGCGACCCCCGCGTGCACTGGCTGAGCGGCGCGGCCGGGGACCGGGCGGAACTCCCGCATCGGGCTCTGGCGTTGGTCGAACGAGCGGTTACAGCCTGATCACGTGATGGCATCGGGACGCTCCGCCCGTCATTCCCGTGCCCGGGCCCGTGCCATCATCAAGCTTCGATCGACCAGTGAGTCCAAGTTGGGAGGGCGCGTGGCGATGGAAGCCGGCCCTCGTGACTCGACGCAGGACGAACCGGACCGGTTGAGCCCCGACGGGCCCGACCAGCAGGACGGGACCTCCGCGGCCGCCACGGGCCCCGAGGTCGAGGTCGAGCTGCGCCCGCAGCCGCGCCTGCGGATCTGGCAGCTCGCGCCGATCGTGGGACTCGCCGCGATGGGGTCCCTGATGTTCGCCTTCCCCCTGGCCTTCGAGTTCGGCGACGGCGGTGCGGTCGTCGCCATGCTGGGACTGCTGATCAGCTGCTGCGCCGCGGGTTGGGGCATGATGGCCGCCCGCCGCGTGGGCCACACCTGGCCGGGCCTGCCGTCCAGGGAGTCCGGCAGACGCCCCGACTGGCGGATGATCGCGCTGTACGTCGTCGTGGGCGCCGGAATCGTCGCGCTGGCCGTCTGGCGCGTGGCCCGCCTCCGCTGACCCGCTGTCGTACCCGGCCCGTACGATGGACGCCGTGAGCACCTCGCAGATCGCCTTCCTCAAGGGCCACGGGACCGAGAACGACTTCGTGATCGTCCCCGACCCGGACAACGCCGTGGACCTGCCCCCCTCCCTCGTCGCGCGACTGTGCGACCGCAGGGCCGGCATCGGCGGCGACGGCGTACTGCACGTCGTACGGTCCGCCGCGCATCCCGAGGCGCGTCCGATGGCCGGCGAGGCCGAGTGGTTCATGGACTACCGCAACGGCGACGGCTCCGTCGCGGAGATGTGCGGCAACGGTGTCCGCGTCTTCGCCCGCTACCTCCAGCACGCCGGCCTCGTGGGCGAGGGCGACCTGGCCGTCGCCACCCGCGGCGGCGTCAAGCACGTGCACATCGCCAAGCCGGGGGCCGACGGCGACCTCGGCGACATCACCGTCTCCATGGGCCGGGCCGTCCTCCCCGAGGGCGACGTGACGGTCTCCGTGGGCGCCCGCGCGTGGCCCGCCCGCAACGTGAACATGGGCAACCCGCACGCCGTCGCCTTCGTCGACGACCTGGACCACGCCGGCGATCTCTACACGGCCCCGCCGTTCAGCCCCGCCGCCGCCTACCCCGAAGGCGTCAACGTCGAGTTCGTCGTCGACCGCGGTCCGCGCCACGTCGCGATGCGCGTGCACGAGCGCGGCTCGGGTGAGACCCGTTCCTGCGGCACGGGCGCGTGCGCCGTGGCCGTGGCCGCGGCCCGCAGGGACGGCGCCGACCCCGCGGTCACCGGTGAGCCCGTGTCGTACGCCGTGGACCTTCCCGGGGGGCGTCTGGTGATCACCGAGCGCCCCGACGGCGCCGTCGAGATGACCGGACCCGCCGTGATCGTCGCCGAGGGCGTCGTCGACCCGGACCGGCTCGCCGGGGCCCGTTAGCACCACGGCCGCACGGCCGTGCGGCCGGCAGGAAACGGGCATCGCGCACAGCTTCGCTCGAATGGGTGATCTGGTTCACGCTGAGCGAGAGCGGGACTGCGGGGCGTGGTGGGCTCGGTAGCATCAAGCACCGGCCCGGACGAGGGTCCACCCGTCCACCGCCGGTCGAGCTGCCGGAGGTGCCCATGAGTGCAGAGGCCGCCAACCCAGGCGCCACCAGTCGCAGGCGCGGGCGCCCCAGGCTCGATCTCCGCAGGATCGGCAGGGTCGCCGTCCTCGGTCCCACGTCGCGCGACCGGCTGCCCGACGCGATCGGCCACGTCGCGGACGCCCACCGGGCCCACCACCCCGACGCCGACCTGAGCATCCTCCACCGGGCGTACGTACTGGCCGAGTCGTCGCACCGCGGGCAGACGCGCAAGAGCGGCGAGCCGTACATCACGCACCCCCTCGCCGTGACGCTCATCCTTGCCGAACTCGGCGCCGAGACCACCACGTTGACCGCGGCGCTTCTGCACGACACCGTCGAGGACACCGACCTGACGCTCGAACAGGTGCGGACGGGGTTCGGCGAAGAGGTGTGCTTCCTCGTCGACGGCGTGACGAAACTGGAGAAGGTCGACTACGGCGCGGCCGCCGAACCCGAGACGTTCCGCAAGATGCTCGTCGCCACCGGCAACGACGTGCGGGTCATGTCGATCAAACTCGCCGACCGGCTGCACAACATGCGCACCCTCACCGTGATGCGCCCCGAGAAGCAGGCCCGCATCGCCCGCGTCACCCGTGACGTGCTGATCCCCCTCGCCGAACGGCTCGGCGTACAGGCCCTCAAGACCGAACTGGAGGACCTCGTCTTCGCCATCCTCCACCCGGAGGAGTACGAGCGCACGCGCGCCCTCATCGCGGCGGAGGCCGGTGCGGGCGATCCCCTGCGCGTCATCGCGGAGGACGTGCGGAAGGTGCTGCGGGAAGCGGGCCTGACCGCCGAAGTCCTCGTCCGGCCACGCCACTTCGTCTCCGTCCACCGGGTCAGGCTGAAACGCGGCGAGCTGCGCGGCACGGACTTCGGACGGCTCCTGGTGCTCGTCGCGGAGGACGCCGACTGCTACGGAGTACTGGGGGAGCTGCACACGTGTTTCACCCCGGTCGTCTCCGAGTTCAAGGACTTCATCGCGGCGCCCAAGTTCAACCTCTACCAGTCGCTGCACACGGCCGTCGCGGGACCGGACGGCGAAGTGGCCGAAATCCTCATCCGTACGCACCAGATGCACAAAGTGGCCGAGGCGGGGGTGGTGGCCCTGGGCAACCCGTACGCGCCGACCGACGACGCCGAGACGGCCGACGACGGTGAGCGCGCCGACCCCACCAGGCCCGGCTGGCTCTCCCGGCTGCTGGCCTGGCAGGAGTCCACACCGGACCCCGATACGTTCTGGACGTCGCTGCGGGCCGACCTCGCCGAGGACCGCGAGATCACCGTGTTCCGCTCGGACGGCGGCACGCTGGGCCTGCCTGCCGGGGCGAGCTGTGTGGACGCCGCGTACGCGCAGCACGGCGAGGCGGCGCACCGGTGCATCGGCGCACGCGTGAACGGCCGCCTGGCGACGCTCAGCACGGTGCTGAACGACGGCGACACCGTGCAGCCGCTCCTCGCCCACGACATCGGCTCGGGCCCCCTGCCCGAGTGGCTCGACCACGCCCGCACCCCCGCCGCGCGGATCGCCATCACCGGCTGGCTCTCCACCCATCCGCAGACCGAGGCGCCCACCGCGCCCGGGACCGCCGGCAGGCCGCCGGAGCCCCGGCCCGCGGGGGGCCCGGCAGACCCCGGCGCCCCGGCGGGCCGCGTCCCCGGCAACGCCGTCGTGGACCTGCCGGACGCGGTCGTGCGGCTCGCCGGCTGCTGTACGCCCGTACCGCCCGACGCCGTCACCGGCTTCGCCGTGCGCGGTGGCGTCGTCACCGTGCACCGCGAGGTGTGCCCCGCCGTGGGGCGGATGCGGGCGCGCGGCAGGGAACCGGTGGGCGTGCGCTGGCTGGCGACGGGCGGCTGCCGGGTCACCCTGGTCGCCGAGTCGTTCGGCCGCCCGCGGCTCCTGGCCGACCTCACGGAGGCCATCGCCACCGCGGGCGCGGCGGTCGTCTCGGCCACCGTCGAGCCGCCGAGCGAACAGCGCGTACGCCACACGTACACCCTGGAGCTCCCCGACGCCGCGGGCCTGCCCGCGCTGATGCGCGCCATGCGGCAGGTGCCCGGCGTGTACGACGTGAGCCGCGCCCAGCGCCCGGCCACGGCCTGAGCGGCCCGCGCAGCGGCCGGACACCGGACACGGGGCACCGGGCGCCCGGACTGCGACCGCCCGGACGCTCGCCGCGCCGACACAGGGCGCCTCGGCCCGCCGCCTGATCGAACGCGCCGCTCTTTCGAGTGGGAACGTCGCGTGCCGTCGCGGCGGCCGTGCCGGGCGCTGATAGCGGTAGGCCATGCTGATCACCTCCCGGCGCCTGCGTGCCGCCCTGCTGGCCGCCGCCTCGGCCACCCTCGTCGCCGCGACCGTGCCCGCCCCTGCACCACCGGTGGCACTCGGCATCGGCGATCCGCTCTTCCCGCACCTGGGCAACCCCGGCTACGACGTGCGCGCGTACGACATCTCCTTCACGTACGCGGGCAGCAACACCAAGCCACTGGACGCCGTCACGAAGATCGACGCGGTCGCCACGGAGCGGCTGGACCGCGTCAACCTCGACTTCTCGCGCGGCACGGTCGCCTCGGTCGAGGTGAACGGTGAGCGGGCGGCGTACGAGACGGTGGGCGAGGACCTGATCGTCACGCCGGACACCCCCGTGCACGAAGGGTGGCCGCTGCGCGTCACCGTGCGGCACACCAGCGACCCCGCCCCCGAGGAGGGCGCCGACGGCGGCTGGGTCCGCACCCGCGACGGCCTCGCCATGGCGAACCAGGCCGACGCGGCCCACCGGGTGTTCCCGTGCAACGACCACCCCGCCGACAAGGCCCTCTTCACGTTCCGCGTCACCGCGCCGGAGGGCCTGACGGCGGTCGCCAACGGACTGCCCGTCGGAGCGACCGAGAAGGCGGCGGGCGGCACCACCTGGACGTACCGGACCAGCCACCCCATGGCGACCGAACTCGCCCAGGTCTCGGTCGGCCGGTCGACCGTCGTGCGCAGGAACGGGCCGAACGGCCTTCCCGTGCGCGACGTCGTGCCCACCGCCGACCGGACGCGGCTCGAACCGTGGCTCAAGAAGACGCCCGGGCAGATCGAGTGGATGGAGCGGCAGATCGGCCGCTACCCGCTGGAGGCGTACGGGCTGCTGATCGCCGACGTGGAGACGGGCTTCGAGCTGGAGACCCAGACGCTCTCGCTGTTCGAGCGGTCGCTGTTCACCCGTACCGACCTGCCCGCCTGGTACGTCGACTCGATCATGGTCCATGAGCTGGCCCACCAGTGGTTCGGCAACAGCGTCTCGCCGCGCTCCTGGTCCGACCTGTGGCTCAACGAGGGCCACGCCACCTGGTACGAGGCTCGGTACGCGGAGGATCACGCCAAGCGTCCGCTGGAGGCGCGGATGCGGGCGGCCTACGTCCAGTCCGACGCGTGGCGCGCCCAGGGCGGCCCGCCCGCCGCGCCGCACAGCCCCGCGCCCGGGAAGAAGATCAGCCTCTTCCGGCCGGTCGTCTACGACGGCAGCGCCCTGGTCCTGTACGCGCTGCGGCAGGAGATCGGCAAGGAGGCCTTCGGGGAGCTTCAGCGCCGCTGGGTCGCCGACCACCGCGACACCAGCGCGACGACCGGCGACTTCACCCGCCTCGCGTCGGAGATCGCCGGCCGGGACCTGACCGGGTTCTTCAAGGAGTGGCTGTACGGGAAGAAGACGCCGGCGATGCCGGGGCACCCGGACTGGCGCACCGAGGCCGCGAAGGCGCCGGCCAAGGCGGCGGGCAGGGCACCGGCCAAGGAGGCGGGGGCCGGTACCGCCGGGCGCTAGCGCCCGGCGGCGCGGCGGAAGGGTACGAGGAGGCGGAAAGCGGGCACAAAACCGAGTGACGGCCCGGTGCTCGGCGTGCCACTATCAACCGGGCCGGCGGCGCGGCCGGGACCTCCGCACAGCCCGGGGAATCTTCCGGCCACGTCACGCGTTGTCACCGGCGTAACCTGATTTCTTTCGACGTAAGGATCCAATGACCTCCTCTTCTTCCGCTTCCAAGGACGCACAGAGCTTCACGGAGAACGTGACCGAGAGCCTTCGGGCCGATGCCCTGATGGAAGAGGACGTCGCCTGGAGCTACGAAGTCGACGGGGAGCGGGACGGCGACCAGTTCGAGCGCTCCGACCGTGCCGCGCTGCGACGCGTGGCCGGCCTCTCCACCGAGCTCGAAGACGTAACCGAGGTCGAGTACCGGCAGCTGCGCCTGGAGCGCGTGGTGCTGGTCGGTGTCTGGACCTCCGGCACCGTGCGCGACGCCGAGAACTCGCTGGCGGAGCTGGCTGCACTCGCGGAGACCGCGGGCGCGCTGGTGCTCGACGGCGTGGTGCAGCGCCGTGACAAGCCCGACCCGGCCACGTACATCGGCTCGGGCAAGGCGATCGAGCTGCGGGACATCGTGATCGAGACCGGGGCCGACACCGTCGTCTGCGACGGTGAGCTCAGCCCGGGCCAGCTCATCCACCTCGAGGACGTCGTCAAGGTGAAGGTGGTCGACCGGACCGCCCTGATCCTCGACATCTTCGCCCAGCACGCCAAGTCCCGCGAGGGCAAGGCGCAGGTCGCGCTCGCGCAGATGCAGTACATGCTGCCGCGGCTGCGCGGCTGGGGTCAGTCGCTGTCCCGGCAGATGGGCGGCGCCGGCGCCGGCGGTGGCGGCGGTATGGCCACCCGCGGTCC
Organism: Streptomyces sp. NPDC054887; assembly: GCF_053610585.1. NCBI lineage: Bacteria > Bacillati > Actinomycetota > Actinomycetes > Kitasatosporales > Streptomycetaceae > Streptomyces > Streptomyces sp. NPDC054887. Next base: position 53,211 of record NZ_JBSGYQ010000002.1, read on the forward strand.
CGGTGAGACCAAGATCGAGACCGACCGGCGTCGGATCCGCGAGAAGATGGCGAAGATGCGCCGGGAGATCGCGGAGATGAAGACCGGCCGCGACATCAAGCGCCAGGAGCGCAAGCGCAACAAGGTGCCCTCGGTCGCCATCGCGGGATACACCAACGCCGGAAAGTCCTCGCTGCTCAACCGCCTCACGGGCGCGGGCGTGCTGGTGGAGAACGCGCTGTTCGCCACCCTCGACCCGACCGTGCGCCGGGCCGAGACGCCGACCGGCCGCGTCTACACGCTCGCCGACACCGTCGGGTTCGTACGGCACCTGCCGCACCACCTCGTCGAGGCGTTCCGCTCCACGATGGAGGAGGTCGGCGACTCCGACCTGATCCTGCACGTGGTGGACGGTTCGCACCCGGCGCCGGAGGAGCAGCTGGCAGCCGTACGGGAAGTCATCCGCGACGTCGGCGCGGTGGACGTGCCCGAGATCGTAGTGATCAACAAGGCGGACGCCGCGGACCCGGTCGTGCTCCAGCGGCTCCTGCGCATCGAGCGTCACGCGATCGCGGTGTCGGCCCGTACGGGCGCGGGCATGGCGGAGCTGCTGGCGCTGATCGACTCCGAGCTGCCCAGGCCCGAGGTCGAGATCGAGGCCCTCGTGCCGTACACGCACGGCGGTCTGATCTCGCGGGCGCACGCCGAGGGCGAGGTCATCTCCGAAGAGCACACCGGGGACGGCACGCTGATCAAGGTGCGGGTGCACGAGGAGCTGGCGTCCGACCTGGCGCCGTACGTGCCGGTCGCGCGCTGACGCGCCACTGCCGAGCCGCACCACGAACACAGCAGGACCGAAGGCCGTCCCCCGTACAGCGGGGGGCGGCCTTCGGGCTTCCGGAGGCCGGGCGGCGGAACGGCGAAGGGCCCCCGGCGCGTACGCCGGGGGCCCCGAGCGGCAGTCGCCTGCCGGACGGCTTCGTTACTTGTCGGCGAACTTCCCGCTGACCGCGTCGAAGATGTCCTTGGCCTCCTCGCCCAGGCGCGGACCGGCCAGCCACCCGGCCGTCACCGGACCGATCGAGGTGTTGGAGACCAGCGCGGGCTTGCCGTCGCGGCCGGTGGCCGCCCAGCCGCCGCCGGACGAACCGCCGGTCATGGTGCAGCCGATGCGGTACATCGTCGGGTCACCGACCTTGATGGACAGGCGCCCCGGCTTGTCCGCGCACTGGAACTGCTTCTGGCCGTCGAACGGCGGAGCGGCCGGGTAGCCGGTCGCCGTCATGCTCGCGATGTCCGGCGTGGCAGGCGCGTCGAACTCCACCGGGAGCGCCGAACCGACCGTCTCCTCCAGCGACTTGCCGCTGCCCTTCTCCGGAGTGACGTGCAGGACCGCGAAGTCGTACGGAGCGCCCTCGCCACCGGTCGGGCCGCCCTCGGCGATCCACTGCGAGGACGTCTGCGCCCAGTCGCCCCACCACACGCCGTGCGGGGTGACCTCGTTCTTCGGAGCGCTGCCCAGTTCCGCGGTCGACCTGCCGGTGTCGTTGTACGACGGGACGAAGGCGATGTTGCGGTACCAGCCGCCCTTCTTGCCGGCGTGCACGCAGTGGCCGGCCGTCCACACCATGTTCGACTTGCCGGGGTGCGCCGGGTCCTTGACGACGGTCGCGGAGCAGACCATCGAACCCTCGGGCCCGTCGAAGAAGAGCTTCCCGGACGCGGGCGTGCTCGCGGAGTACGGCGTCTTCACCGGCTGGGCCTGGACGGGCGCGGGCGTCGGGTCCGTGACGCCCTCGTCGCCGGAGATGTCGTTGTCCACCGGCCGGTCGGGCTCCTCGGCGTCCCGCATGCGGTCCGCGTCCCAGAGGTCCTCGATGATCGGGTTGATGTAGTCCTCGGCCTCGCGGAGCCAGTCGTCCCTGCTCCAGTCCTTCCAGGCGCCGCCCTTCCACTTGTCCAGGTCGACGCCGTGCTCCTTGAGACGGTCCTTCAGGTCCTCCGGAATGACGATCTTGCCGTCCCCGCCGCCGGTGACCTGGCCGGCGGGGGCGCTCGGCTCACCGCCCGCGTTGTCCTCGGTCGGCCCGCAGGCCGTGGCGGTCAGGGCGAGGGCGGCGGCGAGGCCGACAGCCGCGAGCACGGGGGAGGTTCGGCGACGCGCGCTCCTCCCGCCACGTGCTGCGCTGGTCGGGCGAATGGGTCGCATGTATGGATCCCCCTGGGACTTCGACATCTTCTTCAACGAACTCTGTGAACTCTGCGCGCATCGCGCATCCCGGCGAGCGGAGCACCGGGCCGGAGCGCGGGCACCACTATGCCGGTGCCGATGGGGACGGCACGCGGCAGGGGCACGGTTCCCCCGACGTAAGGATCTTCTTATTGCCCGTGATCCCCGGGCGCCACCGTCGTTGGTACGTACGGGGGACGCAGGGTCGGTGCCGGGTCCGGACGGGCACGGACATACAGACCAGTGCGTGCGAAGGCAGGCTTCACCGCGGGAGGACCAACAGACGTGGCCGTGACCGAACCAGCCGCTGCGGTGCTGACCGCCGCTCAGGACGGAATCCTGCGGCGCCAGTCGCTGCGTGAGTCCTCCGCCCGTACGTACGCGCGGTCGCTGCCGATCGTGCCCGTACGCGCGCGCGGACTGACGATCGAAGGGGCGGACGGGCGGCGCTATCTCGACTGCCTCTCGGGCGCCGGGACGCTGGCCCTGGGTCACAACCATCCCGTGGTCCTCGAAGCGGTCAGGAAGGTCCTCGACTCGGGTGCGCCGCTCCACGTGCTGGACCTCGCGACGCCCGTCAAGGACGCGTTCATCACGGAGCTGTTCGAGACGCTGCCGCGCGGGCTCGCCGACAACGCGCGGGTGCAGTTCTGCGGTCCGGCGGGCACGGACGCGGTCGAGGCCGCGCTCAAACTGGTGCGCACCGCCACCGGCCGCAGCGGGCTGCTGTCCTTCACCGGGGCGTACCACGGCATGACGTCGGGCGCGCTCGAAGCCTCCGGCGGCGCCCAGGACGTACGGGTGACGCGCCTGCCCTACCCGTACGACTACCGGTGCCCCTTCGGCGTGGGCGGGGAACGGGGCGCCGAACTCTCCGCCCGCTGGACCGAGAACCTCCTGGACGACCCCAAGAGCGGAGTGACCGCCCCGGCCGGGATGATCCTGGAACCCGTCCAGGGCGAGGGCGGCGTCATCCCCGCGCCGGACGAGTGGATGCGCCGGATGCGCCAGGTCACGGCCGACCGCTCCATTCCGCTGATCGCCGACGAGGTGCAGACCGGCGTCGGCAGGACCGGCGCCTTCTGGGCCGTCGAGCACAGCGGCATCGTGCCCGACGTGATGGTCATGTCCAAGGCGATCGGCGGCAGCCTCCCGCTGGCCGTGGTGGTCTACCGGGCGGACCTCGACGCCTGGGAGCCGGGCGCGCACGCCGGTACGTTCCGCGGCAACCAGCTCGCCATGGCGGCGGGCGCCGCCACCCTGGCGTACGTACGGGAGAACCGCCTCGCGGAGCGGGCCGCCGTGCTCGGCGCCCGTATGACGGGCCGGCTGCAAGGGCTGGCCGCCGACCATCCCTGCATCGGGAACGTACGGGGCCGGGGACTGATGATCGGCGTCGAACTCGTGGACCCCGAGGCCGGCCCCGACGAGGGCCCTACGTCCTCGGGCGTCCCCCCGGCGGCGCCCGCTCTGGCCGCCGCCGTCCAGCGGGAATGCCTGGAGCGCGGGCTCATCGTCGAGCTCGGCGGACGCCACTCCTCCGTCGTCCGACTGCTGCCTCCCCTCACCCTCACCGACGAACAGGCCACGGCGGTCCTCGACCGCTTGGCCGACGCCCTCTCGGCCGCCGAGCGCTCCCCGTACCACCGGCAACAGACCGGGCTTTCGAACTGACCCCGGACCTCGTCCCAAGGAAGACCCCCGTGAACCCCACCCCCGCACCCGATGCGTCCGAGGCCGACGACCGTCCCACCCCGCACGACCGGACACAGGGCTCCGCGCACGGCCGCCTCGTGATCGACGAGGCGAAGGTGCCCCGGCAGAAGGGCAGCCCCCACGGGGAGCAGCTCGGGCCCGTCCCGGGCGGACGCCCGCAGACGGCGGGCACGGCCCCGGCCGCCGCCGAGGACCTGCTCGACCACCCCGACCCGCACACGGCCGCGGAGGCGGCGGCCGTGGAGAACCTGCTGCGGTGCTGGATCAGGGAGAACGACCTCGTCCGGCCCCACGGCCCGACCCTCCGCATCCCGCTCGACGCCAGCGGGACCGCGCTGCTCGTCCCCGTCCGCTACTGGTCGGCCACCGGCTGGCACCGCTTCGGCATGCCGGCCCTGGAAGGCGGCCCGCAGGGAGCGCCGCCCGCCGACGCCGTCACGGTCGCGGCACTCCTCGGCCGCGAGGCGGGGCAGCGCGAAGGAGCGGACCTGGTGGGCAGGGTGGCCGACTCCGTGCGGCGCACCGCCCGCTTCATCGCCGAGCGGCGCGCGCACCCCGGTCCGGCCCCGGCCGCGGACCTGTTCCTCAGCGCGGAACAGTCGCTCCTCCTCGGGCACCCCCTGCACCCCACGCCCAAGAGCCGCGAGGGGCTCTCCGAGGCGGAAGCGCTGCGGTACTCGCCGGAGCTGCACGGCTCCTTCCCGCTCCACTGGATGGCGGTCGACCGGTCCGTACTGGCCGGGGACTCCGCGTGGACCGAACGCGGCCGCGCCGTGCCCGTCGAACAGCTCGTCGCCCGCCTCGCCGGGACGCTCCGACTCCCGGACCGTACGGTCCCGCTGCCGCTGCACCCGTGGCAGGCCCGTGAGCTCACGCACCGGCCCGCCGTCGCGGCGCTCCTGGAGCGGGGACTGCTCCACGACCTCGGCCCGCACGGCGAGCCGTGGCACCCCACCTCCTCCGTCCGTACGGTGCACCGCCCCGGTGCGCCCGTCATGCTCAAGCTCTCGCTCGGCGTACGCATCACCAACTCCCGCCGGGAGAACCTCCGCAAGGAACTCCACCGCGGTGTCGAGGTCCACCGGCTGCTGCGCGCCGGGCTCGCCGAGGAATGGCAGGCCGCCCACCCCGGCTTCGACATCGTGCGCGACCCGGCCTGGCTCGCCGTGGACACGCTGGACGGCGAACCGGTGCCCGGCCTCGACGCCCTCCTGCGGCACAACCCGTTCGGCCCCGGCGACGACGCCGTCTGCCTGGCCGGCCTCACCGCCCCGCGCCCCTTGCCGGGCCGTAGCGGCATGCACTCCCGCCTGGCGGACGTCGTCGCCCGCCTCGCCGCCCGGACCGGCCGCCCCACCGGAGCCGTCGCCGCCGAGTGGTTCCTGCGCTACCTCGACCACGTCGTACGCCCGGTGCTCTGGCTCGACGGCACGGCCGGGGTCGCGCTCGAAGCCCACCAGCAGAACACCCTGGTACTCCTCGACCCCGACGGCTGGCCCGTCGGCGGCCGGTACCGCGACAACCAGGGCTACTACTTCCGTGCGTCCCACCGCGCCGCACTCGAACGCCGCCTCCCCGGCATCGGCGCCACCAGCGACACCTTCGTCCCCGACGCCGTCACGGACGAACGCTTCGCGTACTACCTCGGCATCAACAACGTCTTCGGCCTCATCGGCGCGTTCGGCGCCCAGCGCCTCGCCGACGAGCGCGTCCTGATCGCCGCGTTCCGCCAGTTCCTGGGCAAGAGCGCCGCGCTCGGCTCCCCTCTGCCCGCACAGCTCCTGGAGAATCCCAGCCTCCGCTGCAAGGCCAATCTGCTCACCCGGCTGCACGGCCTCGACGAGCTCGAAGGACCCGTCGACACGCAGTCCGTCTACGTCACCATCGCCAACCCCCTTCGCACCTGAAGGAACACGCCCACCCGAACTGCTGAGAGGAGCGTCGCCGTGCCTCCCACCGATGCGAGCACCGATGCAGGAACCCACTCCGGTCCCCGCGCCGGATCGAGCACCGAGGACACCCTCGACCTGCGTCTGACCGACGAGCTGGTCGCGCTGTTCGGTGACGACGTGCCGGCGGCCGCACCCGGGCCCGCCGCCGGCGGCCTCCTCGACGCCCCCGCCGAATGGGGACCCGTCACCACCGGCGCCGGTCCGTTCCAGCTCGTTCCCGTACGCCTGGAACGGGACCTGGCGCTCATCAGCCGGTGGATGAACGATCCGGCCGTCGCCGCCTTCTGGGAGCTGGCGGGGCCCGAAGAGGTCACCGCGGCCCACCTGCGCCCCCAGCTCGAAGGCGACGGCCGCAGCGCACCCTGCCTCGGCGTCCTGGCCGGCGTCCCCATGAGCTACTGGGAGATCTACCGCGCCGACCTCGACCCGCTGGCCCGCCACTATCCGGCCCGCCCGCACGACACCGGTGTCCACCTCCTCGTCGGCGGCGTGGCCGACCGCGGCCGCGGCCTCGGCACTACGCTCCTGAGGGCCGTCGCCGACCTCGTGTTCGACCACCGCCCCTCCTGCGCCCGGGTCGTCGCCGAACCCGACCTGCGCAACACCCCTTCCGTCTCCGCCTTCCTCGCGGCCGGGTTCCGCTTCTCCGCCGAACTCGACCTCCCCGACAAGCGAGCCGCGCTCATGGTCCGCGACCGCGCCCTGCGCAACCAGCTGTGAACCACCCGCTCCTTCTCATACACCGCTCGCCCGAATGGGTTCCACCCCGAGGAGTCCCCGTGCCGAAGCCCGCCGTCGCCCATGACTTCGAGGGCTCGCGCCCGCTGCTCGCCCCGCCCGAACTGAGGCCGGGCGCCTGGGAGCCGGCAGCCCGCCGCCTCCTCGCCAAGATGCTCGGCGAGTTCGCGTACGAGGAGATCGTCGCGCCGGTCCGGCAGCCCGGGAGCGACCGTCACACCCTCCTTCTCGACGACGGCGCGGTACTCACCTTCCGGGCGGCACGCGGCGCCTACGACAGCTGGCGGGTGGACCCGGACTCCATTGAGATCCGCGAGTCCGACGCCGACACCCCGGCCGGGACGGGCGGCGCGGACACCGGAGGCCGCACCTTCGGCGACCCCCTGGCCTTCCTGCTCCGCGCCCGCTGGCTCCTCGCGCTCGACGGCGCCACCCTCGGCCACCTCATCCGCGAGCTGACCGCCACCCTGGCCGCCGACGCGCGCCTCGACCACACCGCCGTGCCCGCCGCGCGCCTCGCCGACCTCGGGTACGCGGAGCTCGAAGGCCACCAGACCGGCCACCCCTGGCTCGTGCTCAACAAGGGCCGCCTCGGCTTCTCCGCCACGGACACCGCCCGCTGGGCGCCCGAAGCCCGTACGCCCGCCACGCTGCCCTGGATCGCCGTCAGCACGGAGCTGGCCGGCTACCGCGGAGTGCCGTTACTCGCCACCCCCGAGCGCCTCTACGCACGCGAACTCGACGCCGCGACGCGTGAGGCGTTCGCCACCGCCCTCCGTGCCCGTGGACTCGACCCCGACCGGTACCTCTACCTGCCCGTCCACCCGTGGCAGTGGGACGAAGTGGTCCTGCCGCTCTTCGCGCCCGCCGTCGCCCAGGGCGCCATCGTGCCGCTGCCGACCGACGGCGACGTACGGCTGCCCCAGCAGTCCATCCGCACGTTCCTGAATCTGAGCCGCCCCGACCGGCACACGGTCAAGCTGCCGCTCGCCGTCCTGAACACGCTCGTCTGGCGCGGCCTGCCCACCGAGCGCACGCTGGCGGCGCCGGCCGTCACCGCCTGGGTGCAAGGACTCCAGGCCGCCGACCCCTTCCTGCGGGACGACTGCGGAGTGATCCTCCTCGGGGAGGTCGCCTCCGTCACCGTCGAACACCCCCTGTACGACGGCCTTCCCGAAGTCCCGTACCAGTACAAGGAGCTGCTCGGCGCGATCTGGCGCGAGCCGCTCACCGGCCGGCTGGCCCCGGGCGAGCGCGCCCGTACGCTCGCGTCCCTGCTCCACACGGACCCTGCGGGACGCGCCTTCACCGCGGAGCTCGTCGCCCGCTCGGGCCTCCCGCCCACCGTCTGGCTCACGCGTCTGTTCAGCGCGATGCTGCCCCCGCTGCTGCACTTCCTGTACCGCTACGGCACGGTCTTCTCCCCGCACGGCGAGAACGCCATCGTCGTCTTCGACGAGCACGATGTGCCGGTGCGCCTGGCGATCAAGGACTTCGTCGACGACGTGAACGTCAGCGCGCAGCCGCTGCCCGAGCACGACTCCATGCCCGACGACGTGCGCGAGGTGCTGCTGACCGAGCCACCCGCGTTCCTCACGCAATTCATCCACTCCGGTCTGTTCATCGGCGTATTCCGCTATCTGGCGCCCCTGTGCGAAGAACAACTGGGCGTTCCCGAGAACGACTTCTGGTCACTCGTACGAGCAGAAATCCTGCGGCACCAGGCCCGCTTTCCCGAGCTCAAGGAGCGCTTCGAAATCTTCGACCTGCTCACTCCGCGGATCGAGCGGCTGTGTCTCAACCGCAATCGGCTGCACCTCGACGGCTACCGCGACCGGCCCGACCGCCCGCACGCCGCCGTGCACGGGACGGTGCCGAACCCGCTGCACCCGGCCTGACGCGGTGGCCGGTGCGACCCGGGTTGTCAGTGGTGCCCCGTAGGCTGGACGGGCTATGACGAAGCCCTCACTCCCCGAGCTCCTCCACGCCGCCGTCACCGCCGTCGGCGGCACGGAGCGGCCCGGCCAGGTCGCCATGACCGAGGCCGTGGCCGGAGCCATCGACGACAATGCCCACCTGCTCGTCCAGGCCGGCACCGGCACCGGAAAGTCGCTGGGCTACCTGGTGCCGGCCCTGGCCCACGGCGAGCGTGTCGTCGTGGCGACGGCGACCCTGGCTCTCCAGCGCCAGCTCGTGGAGCGTGATCTTCCGCGTACGGTCGAGGCGCTGCATCCGCTGCTGCGCCGGCGCCCCGAGTTCGCCATGCTCAAGGGGCGGTCGAACTACCTCTGCCTGCACCGGCTCCACGAGGGCGTGCCGCAGGAGGAGGAGGACGGCCTCTTCGACCAGTTCGAAGCCGCCGCCCCGACCAGCAAGCTCGGTCAGGACCTCCTGCGCATGCGGGACTGGGCCGACGAGACCGAGACGGGCGACCGCGACGACCTCACCCCCGGGGTGTCCGACCGGGCCTGGGGCCAGGTCTCCGTCTCCTCCCGCGAGTGCCTCGGAGCGTCGAAGTGCGCGTACGGGGCGGAATGCTTCGCCGAGGCGGCCCGGGAGCGCGCCAAGCTGGCCGACGTCGTGGTGACCAACCACGCCCTGCTCGCCATCGACGCCATCGAGGGCGCGCCGGTGCTCCCGCAGCACGAGGTGCTGATCGTCGACGAGGCGCACGAGCTCGTGTCCCGGGTGACCGGGGTGGCGACCGGCGAACTCAGCCCCGGTCAGGTCAACCGGGCGGTGCGCCGCGCGGCCAAGCTGGTGAACGAGAAGGCCGCCGACGCCCTCCAGACGGCCGCGGAGTCCTTCGAGCGGCTCATGGAGCTGGCGCTGCCCGGGCGCCTGGAGGAGATCCCCGAGGATCTCGGGTACGCCCTGATGTCGCTGCGGGACGCCGCCCGCACCGTCATCTCCGCCATCGGGTCGACCCGCGACAAGTCCGTCCAGGACGAGGACGCGGTGCGCAAGCAGGCGCTCGCGGCCGTCGAGAGCGTCCACGCCGTCGCGGAGCGCATCGCTAACGGTTCCGAGTACGACGTCGTCTGGTTCGAGCGGCACGAGCGCTACGGCGCCTCCCTGCGCGTCGCCCCGCTCTCGGTGTCGGGGCTCCTGCGGGAGAAGCTCTTCAGCGAGCGGTCGGTCGTCCTGACCTCCGCCACGCTCAAGCTCGGCGGCGACTTCAACGGGGTCGGGGCGTCGCTCGGCCTGTCGCCGGAGGGCACCGAGGGGGAGGACGTCCCGGTCTGGAAGGGGCTGGACGTCGGCTCGCCCTTCGACTACCCCAAGCAGGGCATCCTCTACGTCGCCCGCCACCTGGCCACCCCCGGCCGCGAGGGCTCGCGGGGCGACATGATGGACGAGCTGGCCGAATTGGTCGAGGCGGCGGGGGGCCGCACGCTCGGGCTCTTCTCGTCCATGCGGGCGGCGAAGGCGGCGGCGGAGGAGCTGCGCGGCAGGCTCGACACGCCGATCCTGCTCCAGGGCGAGGAGACGCTCGGAGAGCTGATCAAGTCGTTCGCCGCGGACCCGAAGACGTGCCTGTTCGGGACGCTGTCGCTGTGGCAGGGCGTGGACGTGCCGGGGCCGAGCTGCCAGCTCGTCGTCATGGACCGCATTCCGTTCCCCCGGCCGGACGATCCGCTGATGAGCGCCCGGCAGAAGGCCGTCGAGGAGGCCGGCGGCAACGGCTTCATGGCCGTGGCGGCCACCCATGCGGCCCTGCTGATGGCTCAGGGCGCGGGACGGCTCGTACGGGCCTCGGGGGACCGCGGCGTCGTCGCCGTACTGGATCCGAGGCTGGCGAACGCCCGGTACGGGAGCTACCTGCGGGCGTCGCTGCCGGACTTCTGGTACACCACGGACCGTAACCAGGTCCGCCGCTCCCTCTCCGCGATCGACGCGGCGGCCGCAGCCGCCGGGAAGTAGCCGCAGGCGCAGCAGTCGGCACAGCGGGCAACCGGCACGGGAAGCAGTCGGCACGGCGGGCCGTTCGGGGCGCCGCCGTGCACGGGCTCGTCCGGTGCCGTACGCACACGAACAAACGGGCCCCCGGAACCGGCGCAGTGGGTTCCGGGGGCCCGGTCCTTGACCGGCGGGGTGTCACACCCGTCGCAGCACTGCCACGACCTTGCCGAGAATCGTCGCCTCGTCGCCGGGGATCGGCTGGTAGGCGGCGTTGTGCGGGAGCAGCCACACGTGCCCGTCCTCGCGCTTGAACCGCTTCACCGTGGCCTCGCCGTCCAGCATCGCGGCCACGATGTCGCCGTTCTCGGCGACCGGCTGGCGGCGTACCGTCACCCAGTCGCCGTCACAGATCGCCGCTTCGATCATCGAGTCGCCGACGACCTTGAGGACGAAGAGCTCACCGTCGCCCACGAGCTGCCGGGGGAGCGGGAAGACGTCCTCCACCGACTCCTCGGCGAGGATGGGGCCACCGGCCGCGATCCGGCCGACCAGGGGGACGTACGACGCGGCGGGCTTGCCGGCCGTGTCGGTGGGCTGGGTGCTCGGCTGGTCCGTACCCCGCACCTCGTACGCCCGGGGGCGATGCGGGTCGCGGCGCAGGAAGCCCTTGCGCTCCAGGGCCATCAGCTGGTGGGCCACGGAAGAGGTGCTGGAGAGGCCCACCGCCTGACCGATCTCGCGCATGGACGGCGGGTATCCTCGCCGTTGCACCGAGTCCCTGATGACCTCGATGACCCGCCGTTGCCGATCAGTGAGGCCGGAACTGTCCGCCCGGATTCCTGGAGGTCGGCCGGGCAGCGAGCGTGAGGGCTTGGGGCCCTCCGGATGTGTGGCTGCTTCGTTCATGGCATGCACCGGCTCGAGTCGGCTCTGGGATCGGTCCTGGGCAGTGATGGTGGCACTGTCGGCGGTGGTGGTCACGTCGGCCCCTCTCGCGATGGTCTCTCTCCCTGGTTTGCACAACGGTAGTTGCTTTCGAAAGGTTGCGCCAAACACACGTTCGAGTGAAAAAGCGCAGAATGCCTTTCTCGAACGCGCGACGGGGTGTATGAGAGGGCCTTTCGGCCGAATGGCAATTCGGGCCATTACGGTAACCTTCGCGGCCGGGCCGAAGGCGGGTGGGGGGCTGTCAGCGTGTCGGCCGGGCGGTGGGTGCACGGCGTGAGCGGCCGTGGACGTCGCGACACGCGCGAAGTGCGAAAAAAGCACCAGACCCTAGATCTAGTAGTCGCATGGCTACAGCTGCCCACAAGTTGTGGTCCAAGTGGGTCCCCCGGTCCGCCGGACCCCTCCCATCACCTATGCTGGTGACCGCTTCGAAGGGCCCCCGGTGGGGCTGCCGAGGCTATTCAGTCGTGCTGTGAGGGAGGGTTCGGATCATGCACTGCCCCTTCTGCAGGCACCCCGACAGTCGCGTCGTCGACAGTCGCACCACGGACGACGGAACGTCGATTCGCAGGCGCCGTCAGTGCCCCGACTGCTCCCGTCGTTTCACGACGGTCGAGACCGCCTCGCTGATGGTGATCAAGCGCAGCGGTGTGACCGAACCGTTCAGCCGTACCAAGGTCATCTCCGGCGTGCGCAAGGCGTGCCAGGGGCGGCCGGTCACCGAGGACGCCCTCGCCAAGCTCGGCCAGCGGGTCGAGGAGGCGGTGCGCGCCACCGGGAGCGCCGAGCTGACCACCCATGACGTGGGGCTGGCCATACTCGGCCCACTGCGGGAACTCGACCTCGTCGCGTACCTGCGCTTCGCGTCCGTGTACCGGGCGTTCGACTCGCTAGAGGACTTCGAGGCCGCCATCGCGGAGCTCCGCGAGGAGCGGCCACCTGTGAACGATTGCGATTGCGGGCCCGGCGCGACCCCCGAGGTCCCCGTGCCCGCCGCTGCCGCCGACTGACCGACGGCGGCTGACCAGACCCGTCCCGGCGCCTCTTCGCGGCGTCCGGGACAGCAGACACACAACGTGCCCTGGGAAGAACTGGGCGCGTAAGAGCGTTTTTGTACGTATATGGGAGGCGGCATGACAGAGACGGCGAGCGGCGCGGCACGAGGTTCCCGTACCAAGGGAGCGAAGTCCGGCAAGGGCCTGCGCATCGAGCGCATCCACACCACGCCCGGCGTGCATCCGTACGACGAGGTCGTCTGGGAGCGTCGTGACGTCGTCATGACCAACTGGCGCGACGGCTCGGTCAACTTCGAGCAGCGTGGCGTCGAGTTCCCCGACTTCTGGTCGGTGAACGCGGTCAACATCGTCACCAGCAAGTACTTCCGCGGGGCTGTCGGTACGCCTCAGCGCGAGACCGGTCTGCGCCAGCTGATCGACCGGATCGTGAAGACGTACCGGAAGGCCGGTGAGGACTACAACTACTTCGCCTCTCCCGCCGACGCCGAGATCTTCGAGCACGAGCTCGCCTACGCCCTCCTGCACCAGATCTTCAGCTTCAACTCGCCGGTCTGGTTCAACGTCGGCACGCCCCAGCCGCAGCAGGTCTCCGCCTGCTTCATCCTGGCCGTCGACGACTCCATGGAGTCGATCCTCGACTGGTACAAGGAAGAGGGCATGATCTTCAAGGGCGGCTCCGGCGCCGGCCTGAACCTCTCCCGGATCCGCTCCTCCAAGGAGCTGCTCTCCTCCGGCGGCAACGCCTCCGGCCCGGTCTCCTTCATGCGGGGCGCCGACGCCTCCGCAGGAACGATCAAGTCGGGCGGCGCCACGCGGCGCGCGGCCAAGATGGTCGTCCTCGACGTCGACCACCCCGACATCGAGGACTTCATCGAGACCAAGGTCAAGGAGGAGGAGAAGATCCGCGCCCTGCGTGACGCGGGCTTCGACATGGACCTGGGCGGCGACGACATCACGTCCGTCCAGTACCAGAACGCCAACAACTCGGTGCGCGTGAACGACGAGTTCATGAACGCGGTCGAGACGGGCGGCAAGTTCGGCCTGCGCGCCCGCATGACGGGCGAGGTCATCGAGGAGGTCGACGCCAAGTCGCTCTTCCGCAAGATGGCCGAGGCCGCCTGGGCCTGCGCCGACCCCGGCATCCAGTACGACGACACCATCAACAACTGGCACACCTGCCCCGAGTCCGGCCGGATCACCGCGTCGAACCCGTGCAGCGAGTACATGCACCTGGACAACACCTCGTGCAACCTGGCCTCGCTGAACCTGATGAAGTTCCTCAAGGACGACGGCAAGGGCAACCAGTCCTTCGAGTCCGAGCGGTTCGCCAAGGTCGTCGAGCTGGTCATCACCGCGATGGACATCTCCATCTGCTTCGCGGACTTCCCGACGCAGAAGATCGGCGAGAACACCCGCGCCTTCCGTCAGCTGGGCATCGGCTACGCCAACCTGGGCGCCCTGCTCATGGCGACCGGTCACGCGTACGACAGCGACGGCGGCCGTTCGCTCGCCGGCGCCATCACCTCGCTGATGACGGGCACGTCGTACCGGCGCTCCGCCGAGCTGGCCGCGGTCGTCGGCCCGTACGACGGCTACGCCCGCAACGCCGAGCCCCACAAGCGCGTCATGAAGCAGCACTCCGACGCCAACGCCGTCGCCCCGCGCGTCGACGACCTCGACTCGCCGATCTGGGCCGCCGCCACGGAGGCCTGGCAGGACGTCCTGCGCCTCGGCGAGAAGAACGGCTTCCGCAACGCGCAGGCCTCGGTCATCGCGCCCACCGGCACCATCGGTCTCGCGATGTCCTGCGACACCACCGGCCTTGAGCCCGACCTCGCGCTGGTCAAGTTCAAGAAGCTGGTCGGCGGCGGCTCGATGCAGATCGTCAACGGCACCGTGCCGCAGGCGCTGCGTCGGATGGGCTACCAGGAGGAGCAGATCGAGGCGATCGTCGCCCACATCGCCGAGCACGGCAATGTGATCGACGCGCCCGGCCTGAAGACCGAGCACTACGAGGTCTTCGACTGCGCGATGGGCGAGCGTTCCATCTCCGCGATGGGCCACGTCCGCATGATGGCGGCCATCCAGCCGTGGATCTCCGGCGCGCTCTCCAAGACGGTGAACCTGCCGGAGACGGCCACCGTGGAGGACGTCGAAGAGGTCTACTTCGAGGCGTGGAAGATGGGCGTCAAGGCGCTCGCGATCTACCGTGACAACTGCAAGGTCGGCCAGCCCCTCTCCGCCAAGACCAAGGACGTCAAGGCCGAGGTCACGGAGAAGACCGAGGAGACGATCCGCGCCGCGGTCGAGAAGGTCGTCGAGTACCGCCCGGTGCGCAAGCGCCTCCCCAAGGGCCGCCCGGGGATCACCACCTCCTTCACCGTGGGTGGCGCCGAGGGCTACATGACCGCCAACTCCTACCCGGACGACGGTCTCGGTGAGGTCTTCCTGAAGATGTCCAAGCAGGGTTCGACCCTCGCGGGCATGATGGACGCCTTCTCGATCGCCGTCTCGGTCGGTCTGCAGTACGGCGTGCCGCTGGAGACGTACGTCTCGAAGTTCACGAACATGCGCTTCGAGCCGGCCGGCATGACGGACGACCCGGACGTGCGGATGGCGCAGTCGATCGTCGACTACATCTTCCGCCGTCTGGCGCTGGACTTCCTGCCCTTCGAGACCCGCTCGGCGCTCGGCATCCACTCCGCCGAGGAGCGTCAGCGTCACCTGGAGACCGGTTCGTACGAGCCGTCCATGGACGACGACGACGTCGACGTCGAGGGTCTGGCCCAGTCCGCGCCGCGCCAGACGGAGGCGCCGAAGCCGGTGGCCGCCGCCCCCAAGGCGGAGGCCGTGCCGGAGCAGAAGCAGGCGCCGCACACCTCGGCGGAACTCGTCGAGATGCAGCTCGGCATCAGCGCGGACGCGCCGCTGTGCTTCTCCTGCGGTACGAAGATGCAGCGCGCGGGCAGCTGCTACATCTGCGAGGGCTGCGGCTCGACCAGCGGTTGCAGCTGATCCGAGGCAGCATCCTGATGTGAACGCACGGCTGTGAACGCACGGCTCAGGGCGGTGGCGGCGGGTTTCCCGGCGCCACCGCCCTCGGCGTCCGTGGGGCCCGGTCGGCCGGCCGGTCCTCGGTGTTCGGCCGGCCGGTCCGCGCGCCCGGCCGTCGGTCAGGCTGCTCCCATGGTGGCGACGAAGGTGTTCGGATCGGTGTCGAAACCACGCACCGACCGGCGGAAGTCCCAGCCTCCCGAGGTGTTCCTCGTGAATTCCGCGATGGTGGCGGCGGTCGAGGCGGACACGTCGGCGAAACCGTCCTCCGCGAGCACGGTGTACCCCTCGCGGATGCGAAACCCCGCATTCCCTATGGCGCCGAACGCCGTCCTGCCGCCGCCCTGTTGGATCGCGACGCCCACCACCACCCGGGCGTACGCCGGTGCCAGCCGGCCCAGCTCCAGCGTCATGGCCTCGTCGAAGCCGAAGCCCTGGCCGTCCCGGCTGTCCCTGTTGAGGGTGATGGTGCCGTCCGGCGAACGGCTGTCGAAGTGCACGATGTAAGCGGGGCTGCCGTGCGGGTCCTCGACGGTGTACGTCGCAGCGATGAGGTCGAGGTCGTGCGCCGGTTCCCCCATGGGACTGGGGTCCCACCTCAGCGTCACTTCGACCTTGCCGACCCCTTTGTTGAGACTGCCCACCGGTCTTCCCCTCCCTCGGGGCCCCGCCGGATCCCACCGGCGATGGCCACGCGACTGTGCACCTGGCACCAGGCTAGCCCCGAGCACCGACAACTGGCCTCGCGCCGAGGCCCGTTCGGCGCGGCTCCGCCGGGGGCAAGTGCCGCGCGGACGTGACGGGGCGCGCGTTCCTGGCCGTACGATGGCGCGGTGCTGGTCAAGTGGATTCGCTGCACAGTGATCGACCGTCGGGGCTTTGAGCGGGGGCAGCGGAAGTGGGCGGGGCTGCTGGGGGAACCGGGATTCCGGGGGCAGGGCGGCGGCTGGAGCCGTGAGCGGCCGGGGGTGGCGCACATCTTCTCCTTCTGGGAGAGCCGTGCGTTCTACGACTCGTTCATGGCCCGCTCGCACGACCGGCTCGCCGCCGCCCAGTCGGGTACGTACAAGAACGTCCAGGTCGGACTCTTCGACTACCGCTTCGACATCAAGACGGGCTTCGAACCGCGCTTCACGGACGCCGACGTCGTGCGGGTCGCGCACTGCACGGTGCGCGAGGGCCGGGTGGAGCACTTCGCGCTGATGCAGGAGAAGGTCTGGAATCCCGCGATGGCGGGGTCGCCCGGCATGCTGCGGGGGCTGTTCGGCGAGGCGCCCGGCAACGAGTTCCTGGTGCTGTCGATGTGGCAGTCCGCCGCCGAGCACGGGAAGTACCGCGCCGAGCGGGTGGAGCGCCTGTCGCTGCGGGCGCAGACCGACGCCGACGTGGCGGGACTCTCGGGCGCCGTCGTACAACTGGATCCGGCCTGGACGGTGTGAGCGTGGATCCGGCCTGGACGGTGTGAGCGCACGCGCGGGCGGGGCGGGCGCCGGTCGCTTGCTGCGCCGGCGTCCCGACGGGCGGATACGCTGGAGGAAGGTGGGGCGGCTGCCCGGCTGAGCCGCATCCGATCTCACGCTTTAGGGTTTCGGCATGGCACGACCGCGGCGCATCGTCCTCGTCCGGCACGGGGAGTCGGAGGGCAACGCCGACGACTCGGTGTACGAGCGTGAGCCCGACCACGCGCTGAGACTCACCGCGACCGGGCTGCGCCAGGCACAGGAGACCGGCGAACGGCTGCGCGAGCTCTTCGGCGACGAGCGGATCAGCGCCTACGTCTCGCCGTACCGCCGCACGCACGAGACCTTCGCCGCCTTCGGACTCGACCCGGAGCGGGTGCGGGTCCGGGAGGAGCCGCGGCTGCGCGAGCAGGACTGGGGGAACTGGCAGGACCGCGACGACGTACGGCTGCAGAAGGCGTACCGGGACGCGTACGGGCACTTCTTCTACCGCTTCGCGCAGGGCGAGTCCGGCGCCGACGTGTACGACCGCGTCGGGGCCTTCCTGGAAAGTCTCTTCCGCAGCTTCGAGGCGCCCGACCACCCGCCCAACGTGCTGATCGTCACCCACGGCCTCACCATGCGGCTGTTCTGCATGCGCTGGTTCCACTGGACGGTGGCGGATTTCGAGTCTCTGCGCAATCCGCGCAACGGCGAAACGCGGTCGCTGGTGCTGGGGGAGGACGGCCGATACGCCCTCGACCGGCCGTTCGAGCGCTGGCGGGCTCCCGAGCCGTACGGCTGTCCGGATAGAGTGGCCGAGCGATGACCGCTGACTCCTTCACCGTCCGGCGCTTCGAACGCGCCGTGGCCAGCCTGCGTGGGCTGTGCCTGGGAGACGCCCTGGGCTCCCAGTTCTTCGTTCCCGTGAACTATCCGCTGCTCAAGAGCCGCGAGCTGCCGCCCGCTCCGTGGCAGTGGACCGACGACACCGAGATGGCGTGCTCGGTCCTGGCCGTGCTCGCCGAACACGGCCGTATCGACCAGGACGCGCTCGCCCGCTCCTTCGCGGAGCACCACGACTTCGACCGGGGCTACGGTCCCGCCGTCAACCGGATGCTCCGGCTGATCAGGGAGGGCGCCGACTGGCGCGAACTCGCGGCGGCGCTGTTCAAGGGGCAGGGCTCCTGGGGCAACGGCGCGGCGATGCGCATCGCGCCGCTCGGGGCCTGGTACGCGGACGACCCCGAGCAGGCCACTCATCAGGCCGAGATCTCGGCGTACGTCACACATCAGCACCGTGAGGCGGTCGTGGGCGCGATGGCCGTCGCCGCCGCCGCCGCGCTGGCCGCCGCTCCCGGCGGGCCGCCGACGCCGACCGAACTGCTCGACGGGGTGATCGCGCTCGTTCCCCGCAGCGCCGTGGGGGCCGGCCTCCGCCGCGCCCGGGACATGCTCGACTACGGCGACGCGGGGACGGTGGCCGCGGTGCTGGGTTGCGGACGGCGTACGAGCGCCCACGACACCGTGCCGTTCGCCCTGTGGTCGGCCGCCCGGTCGCTGGGCGACTACGAGCAGGGTTTCTGGGTCACCGCGCAGGTGGGCGGCGACGTGGACACGACCTGCGCCATCTTCGGCGGTGTCGTCGGCGCGGGGAAGGCCGGAGCGCCGCCGGCCGCCTGGCTGGAGCGGACCGAGGAGCTGCCGGAATGGGTTCCGGCCCAGGCGCTCTGACGCGGCGGTCCTTCCGGTGCCTTCGCCGGATTCGCCGGTTCCGTGACTGTCACGGTCCTGCCACAGCCCCCTTCTCCCACCGCCGTAACCGGCCTCCGGAGCTAGTCTGACGGGCCACGCCGCCCTGTTGATCATGTCGGGCGTGCGCTCACACGACACCGGGCTCCGGCCGCGGCACCCTGCCGTCCTTCCCCGCCCGGTCGGGAGGGGGTCCCGTGTCCGATACGCCGTCCGATACGCCAGCAACGCCATCCGCCTCGTCGACGCCGCCGTCCACGCTGCCCGAGCAGTTCGACCCGTCGACCTCGACCGAGCCGTCCGAGCCGTCTGAACCGTCCGGGCAGGCCGACGTCGGCAGCGCTGCGCAACCCGCACCGCAGGGCCCGGCCCCCGCTGCTCCCGCCGCCATGTCGTACCGGGAGCAGCACAGCAGGGCGACGCAGCCCCAGCGGTACCAGCCCTGGCCGCCGCCCCCGCCCGCCCCGCGACAGCCGCCGGGCCCGCCGAAGTGGGTGACCGACGTACGGCCCGAGGCTCCGGCCGCGATCCGCCCCGCCACGTTCGTGGCCGCCCTGGTCACCGCCCTGCTGAGCACACTGCTGCTCGGCGAGGGCCTGGGGCCGAACCTGCTGGTCGTAGCCGTGCCGGCCGCGGTCGCCGCGTACTTCGCCGCCCGTGCGGCGGGCCGCCGCCTCCGGCCCTGGACGCTCGTCTGGGCGCTCGGCGGTCTGGCTCTGCTGGTGATTCCGGCGCTGCGCGACGCGGGGTGGCCGACGTTCCTCGCGGTCAGCTCGGCGCTGGCGCTCGGATCGCTCGCGCTGCACGGCAGCCGGACCTGGGCCGGCGTCCTGGCCGGCTCGCTGGGCATCTTCGGTTCGCTCGGCTCCGGTCCGGCGTGGGCCTGGCGCGGGCTGCGGGAGCGGGCGGAGGCGTCCCGGGGCCGCTGGGCGCCCGTGGTGCGTACGACGCTGGTCGCCGTCGTACTGCTCGTCGTCTTCGGCACGCTCTTCGCCTCCGCGGACGCCGCGTTCGCGGATCTGCTCGGCGGTCTGACGCCCGACGTCTCCGTGGCCGACGGCCCCTGGCGCGCGTTCCTCTTCGCGCTCGGCCTCCTGGGGGCCCTCGCCGCCGCCCGCACCGCCGCCGCGCCGAAGCGGTGGGACCGGCTCGAGATACGCCCGGGGCGTGCGCGAGGCCGTACGGAATGGGCTCTTCCGCTGGTCGTGCTCAATCTCCTGTTCGCCGCCTTCATCGCGGTCCAGCTCGCCGTGCTGTTCGGCGGCTACGACAAGGTGCTCAGCGAGACCGGGCTGACGTACGCCGAGTACGCGCGTCAGGGTTTCTGGCAGTTGCTCTGGGCCACCCTGCTGGTCCTCCTGGTCATCGCCCTCGCTCTGCGCTGGGCTCCGCGCGGCGAGGCACGCGACCGCACCCTGGTGCGGTCGGTGCTCGGCACGCTGTGCGTACTGACGCTGGTCGTCGTCGCCTCCGCACTGCGCCGGATGGACCTGTACGTCGACGCGTACGGCCTGACCAGGCTGCGCGTCTCGGTGGCCGCGGTCGAACTGTGGCTGGGCCTGGTGATCGTACTGATCATGGCGGCAGGGGTGCTGGGAGCCCGCTGGCTGCCGCGCGCGGTCGCCGCGAGCGCGGCGGCGGCCGTGCTCGCCTTCGGCCTGCTCTCGCCGGACGGGCTGGTCGCCGAGCAGAACGTGGCGCGCTCCCGTACCAGCGAAAAGCTCGACGTGCACTACTTCCAGGACCTGTCCGCGGACGCCGTACCGGCCCTGGACACGTTGCCGGAGCCGCAGCGTTCCTGTGCGCTGGTGGGCATCGCGGAGCGGCTGGACGGGGAGGACGAGCCCTGGTTCGCGACGAGCCTCGGTGTGGCGCGGGCGCGTGACATTCTCGCGGCGCGCCCGCTGGAGGTCGACGAGGCCGAGTGCCGCAGGCTCGGCACGTACGGCAGCGAGCGCTGGCTGTACGACGAGTACTGACCGGGACGGGCGGACGGCGGAGCCGCGTGTCCGCCGCCCCCGCCGGGACCGGCTCGGCGGACAGGCGGGCCGCAGCCGGACCTGTCCGCAGGCGGGGCGGAGCCGGAACGCGGCTCCGCCCCTCTGCTGATCCGTACGCGCCGGCTGCCTCAGACCGCTCCGGGGCCCGCCGCGCCCGCCGTCCCGTTCAGTGCCTCCAGGTCGCTCTTGCGCACCCGGATGACGAACAGCGAGACGACCACGGCGAGCGCCACCAGGCCGACGCCCGCCCAGAAGGCCGTCGCGATGCCCTCGGCCAGGACCTGGTGGCCCCAGGGGGCCGGCAGTTCGTGCGTCCTGGCGAAAGCTTCCTGCTGGGCCGGGGCCGCCTCGGCGAGGAACGACGGCATCTGCCGCTCGGCCTCGTCACGGCCGGCGGTGCCGAAGACCGTCATGAGAATCGACAGCCCCAGGGAACCACCCACCATCTGCGTGGCGTTGAGCAGACTGGAAGCCGCTCCCGAATCCTGCTGGGCCACACCCGACACCGCTGTGAGGGTCGCCGTGACGAAGACCAGACCCATGCCGAAACCGAACAGCAGCATCGGACCGAGCACGCCGCCCAGGTACGAACTCGCCGGATCGATGGCGGTCAGCCAGGCCATGCCCGATCCGCTGAGCACCGCGCCCGCGACCAGGAACGGCTTGGGGCCGAGCACCGGGAGCAGCTTCGAGGAGAGACCCGCACCGATCACGATCATGACGGTCACCGGCAGGAACGCCAGGCCTGCGGAGATCGGGCTGTACCCCAGTACGTTCTGCACGAACAGGACGATGAAGAAGAACATGCCGAACATCGCCGCGCCGAGGCTCATCATGATCGCGTACGTGCCCGAGCGGTTGCGGTCGGCGAACATCCGCAGCGGGGTGATCGGTTCGGGCACCCGCCGTTCGTTGAACACGAACGCGATCAGCAGGACGACGGCCACGCCGAACGAGCCCAGCGTGAGTCCGTCCCGCCATCCGTCGTCCGCCGCGCGGATGAACCCGTACACGAGCGCCGCCATGCCCACGGTCGAGGTGAGCGCGCCCATGAGGTCGAAGCGGCCGGAATGCCGCTCCGACTCGTTGATGAACACCGGGGACAGAACCGCGATGAGCACGCCGATCGGCAGATTGACGTAGAACACCCAGCGCCAGTCGAGCCATTCGGTGAGCATGCCGCCGGCCAGCAGCCCGATCGCGGCGCCGCTGGCCGAGACGGCGGCGAAGATGCCGAACGCCCGGTTGCGCTCGGGGCCTTCGCGGAACGTCGTGGTGATCAGGGCGAGCGCGGTCGGCGAGGCGATGGCGCCGCCCACGCCCTGGAGCGCCCGAGCGGCGAGCATCTGCCACGGTTCCTGCGCGATGCCGCACACCAGAGAGGCGAAGGTGAAGAGCAGGACGCCGAGGACGAACACGCGCCTGCGGCCGAGGATGTCCCCCGCCCGGCCGCCGAGCAGCAGCAGCCCGCCGAACGTCAGGGTGTAGGCGTTGACCACCCAGGACAGGTCGGTCGTGCTGAACGAGAGGGCGGTCTGGATGTCCGGAAGCGCGATGTTCACAATCGTGCTGTCGAGTACCACCATGAGCTGGAGAGCCGCTATGACGGTGAGCGCGATCCCTGGACGGCCCTGACGGCGGGCGGCACCCGGCCGGTGCGCTGTCGCCAACGGAGAGGTGGTCACTGTGTCCCCCCACAAGTGAATTAGTGAACGGGTGCGTTCACTGTCATGCAAACGGTAGGGATTCCCCCTCAGTGAACGCAAGCGTTCACTGAGCCCTTGTCCTCAACGGAGAGTAAAAGATGGCCACTTCGCGCTGGACCGCCGCCGCTGCCGAGGTGCAGCCGGTCTCACTGCGCCGCCGCGGACTCGTACTGGAGCGGGCGATCCTCGACTCCGCCCTGGAGCAGTTGAGTACGGTCGGCTGGAACGCGCTCACCATGGAGGGCGTCGCGGCGGGCGCGCAGACCGGCAAGGCCGCGATCTACCGGCGCTGGCCGTCGAAGGAGGACCTCGTCGCGGACGCCCTGCGGTCCGCGCTGCCGGTACTCGACCAGGTTCCGGACGGGGGCAGCATCCGTGAAGATCTCTACGAGCTCTGCCGGCAGGTCCGCGGAGCGATGTTCTCCACGTCGGGCTCCGCGCTGCGCTCGGTCATTCACGAATGCGACAGCGAGCTCGCCGAGCGGTTCCACGGAGTGATCGTCCGACAAGTGATCGAACCCTCGAACCGGCTCTTCCGTGAGGCCGTACGCCGGGGTGTCGAGCGGGGTGACGTCCGCCCCGACGCGACGAGCGACCTGCTCTTCGATGTCGTCCCGGGACTCTTGATGTACCGCTCGAAGGTGTGCGGCAGCGAATGGCCGGACGAGGAGATCGCCGAGATGGTCGACCGGATCATGGTGCCGCTGCTGCGCCCGACGGGCGGCTGAGCGCGGGGAGCGGGCCCGGGGTGTCGCGGGCGTCCCCCGGCGGCGTAACCTGGCAGGCGCCATGCCGTACGAACCACCCACTCACACCGTCGAGCGCTCACTGCGCGCCACCACCGGGGCCAAGATCATCGCTGGTGTCGACGAAGTCGGGCGCGGAGCATGGGCCGGACCCGTCACCGTGTGCGCGGCCGTCACCGGCCTGCGCCGCCCACCCGACGGCCTCACCGACTCCAAGCTGATCAGCCCGAAGCGCCGTACCGAGCTCGCCGCGGTCCTGGAGAAGTGGGTCACCGCGCACGCCGTCGGCCATTCCTCTCCCGAGGAGATCGACGCGCTCGGCATGACCGCCGCGCTGCGGCTCGCCGCCGTACGGGCCCTGGAGGCGTTGCCGGTGCGGCCGGACGCCGTGATCCTCGACGGCAAGCACGACTACCTCGGGCAGCCGTGGAAGGTCCGTACGGTGATCAAGGGCGACCAGTCCTGCATCGCGGTGGCGGCCGCCTCAGTGATCGCCAAGGTGCGGCGGGACGCGATGATGGCCGAACTGGAGCACGGGTCCGAGGAGTTGGCCCCCTATGCTTTCTCGGCCAACGCGGGATATCCCTCGCCCGTGCACAAGGCGGCACTGGCGGAGCGCGGGCCCTCCCCGTACCACCGGCTCTCCTGGATCTACCTCGACGCGCTGCCCCAGTGGGCGCATCTCAAGAAGACCCGGATCTCGGCGGAGGCCGCCGCTCTGGAAAGCGGGGGCCAACTCGGCTTCGATTTCTGATCGCACGCATGTACCCACCCGCTGCTGCGTTCAGCGGTGACATTTGATAGACATCCACTCATGCCTCTCTCCCCCGAGGAGCCTCAGATTCACGAGAGCGCCCAGGGTCCCCGCGTCACTCCGGCCACCGGCCGTCCCGCGACGACCCCCCGTCCCGTACCCGGTCCGCGCACCGCGGCCACGCCGCGTCCCGGACGTCCCGTACCCGGTCCCGGCCCGGTCCGTCCCGCGCCCGCCGCTCAGCGGTCGCACACGCCCGGTGGCCGGTCCCCGTCCCCGCGGCCGGAGAGCCGTCCCGGGCCGCAGATCCAGCTGATCCCCGCCCCGGCGGGCGGTGCGCTCGACGCCGCCGACGAGGCGGTCGACGTGCTGCTCGACGCGGGCCGCGCGCCGGGCGACATCCTGGTGCTCACCACGGGCGAGCAGCACCCGTGGGCGGCCCACGAGCTGTCCTTCGGCGAAGCGTCCTACTGGGCGCAGCAGGACGCCCGTGACGACGTCTTCTACGCGAACGCCGCCGCCGTGGAGCGGGCCGTCGCCCGGCCCGTGGTCGTCGTCGCGGTCAACGGCGAGGCGGGCGACGGCGACGACGCCGTGAACCGTGCGCTGCCGGTGGCCAAGGCGCGCGCGGGCACGCTGCTGATCGTGTGCGGCGACCCGCAGCGGGTCAACTCCGCGCTGGGCGCGGGCGTCTGAGCCGCACCGGCTGAGCGCGACGTCGCGTGACGTCGTGCGACCGCGTACCGGGCGTACGTTCCGTGCGCCCGCCCTCGCGTGCCGCGCCGGACGCGAGGAGCGTGCGGTACGGACGGGAAGTGCGTGGCTGCGCGGCGCTCGTCAGCGGGCCGCCACCCGCCGCAGTGCTTCCGCCGCCCCGCCGCCCGAGCGCGGTGGGGGCGGCTCGGCCTCGGCGGCGGCTTCCGCCAGGCCGGACGGACGTGAATCGGTGCTCGGGCGACGGCCGCCACGGCCTTCGCCCAGCACCTGCCATCCGCCGCGTGTCAGCGTGATGTACGCGCCGCAGCGCAGCCCGTGTAGTGTGCAAGCGTCCCGCAGCCCCCACATCCAGGCCCCGTCCTCCTCCGTCCACCGCTCGTCCCCGTCGCGGCAGTAGAGCAGCACCGCGGTCCGTACGGGCGTGCGGCGGCGCAGGTCGTGCGGGACGACCCGGCGCAGGTGCGCGAGCAGGGCGTTGCGGAACTCCCAACCGTCGGCAGGCACCGAGCGCCGCGCGAACGAGGCGCTGGCGGTGAGCCGCTCCTCGGAGTCGAGGACGGCGACGACCGCCGTGCCCGGCTGCGGGTGATGCCGTGCGTGCAGTCCGCTGACGACTTCGCGCGGATTGCGCAGCAGCGGGATGCCGGCGGCTGCCCACTCGGACGGTTCGAGCATCCGGCCGAGACGGCTGGCCGCGTCGGCCGACGCCGGGTGCAACGAGCCGGTGGACGGAGCGAATCCGAAGGTCACGGTCCTCCCTTCGCATACGCGCCCACAATGCGGGCAGGGTTGTCGGGCGCACCGCGGCACAGCCCATCCGGTCCGCGGGCGCGCCGTGCGGGGAGCGTTCCAATTCTCGCTGCCCCGCGGGGTGTGCGGCAACGAGCAATTGGCGCCGCCGACTGAAATCCACTGGTATGACGTGGATATCCCTGCCCAGTCCGGCCCCTCGCGATGCCTCCCGTCCCGTCCGAACGGCGCGGACCAGGGGAAACACTGCTCTTCACCGCTCTGTACCCGGTTCTGTTCTCGGCCCCCGTGCACCTGCTTCGGCACGTCCACGGATCGAGTTGTCGGCTCCTCGGTCTGCCGCCGTCCTCACAGCCCGGCCGCCCGCAGGAAAGCTGCCGACCCGGCCGCCAGGCCCGCAGCGGATCAGCTCTGCACAGCCAGCACGAGCGGCAGCACCTCCTGCGCGCCCGCGCGGCGCAGCAGGCGCGCCGCCACCGCCAACGTCCAGCCCGTTTCGGTGAAGTCGTCCACCACGAGCACCGGGCCACCGCTTTCCGCCAGTGCCGAAGCCAGGTGCGGCGGCACGGTGAAGGCGCCCTCCAGCGCGCGCAGGCGCTGCGCGCTGTTGCTGCGGTGCGGGGAGACGGCATCGGCCTCCGGCGTGTACTCCAGCGAGCCCAGCAGCGGCATCCTGCCGACTTCGGCGATCCTGGCGCCGAGTGTGCCGATCAGCTCCGGTCTGGTCCGCGAGGCCACGGTGACCACGCCCACCGGTCGGGCGGGAGCCTCCGGATCACCCGAGGCCCAACCGCCCGGCCCCCTGGCCCAGTCGGCCAGCACGCCCACGACCGCCTGTGCCACGGCGTCCGGCACCGGCCCGTCAGAGGCGCCGGGAGACAGCATGGGACGCAGCCGGTTGCCCCAGCCGATGTCCGACAGTCTGCCCAGCGCACGTCCGGGCAGGGCCTGTTCGCCGGCGGGGATGCGGCCCTTGCGGTCGATGCCGACCGCCGCGAGCCCGGTCGGCCACATCCGGCGCGGCTCCACCTCGACGCCCGCGCGGCTCAGTTCGCCGCGTGCGGTGTCGAGCGCCTGCGGGGACAGGTCGGCGGTGAAACGGGGCTTGGTGCAGTTGTCGCAGCGGCCGCACGGGGCGGCGCCCTCGTCGTCCAACTGGCGTTGCAGGAACTCCATCCGGCAGCCGGCCGTCGTGGCGTAGTCCCGCATGGCCTGCTGCTCGGCCTCCCGCTGCCGCGCCACCCAGGCGTACCGCTCGGCGTCGTACGTCCAGGGGCGGCCCGTGGCGGTCCAGCCGCCCTTGACCCGCTTGACCGCGCCGTCGACGTCGAGGACCTTGAGCATCATCTCCAGACGGGAGCGGCGCAGCTCCACCAGAGGTTCCAGCGCGGGCAGCGACAGCGGCTTCTCGGCGCGGGCCAGCACGTCCAGGGTGCGCCGGACCAGTTCCTCGGGCGGGAAGGCGACGGAGGCGAAGTACTGCCAGATCGCCTCGTCCTCCTTGCCCGGCAGCAGCAGCACCTCGGCGTGGTCGACGGCGCGGCCGGCGCGGCCCACCTGCTGGTAGTAGGCGATGGGGGAGGAGGGGGAGCCGAGGTGGACGACGAAGCCGAGGTCGGGTTTGTCGAAGCCCATACCGAGGGCGGAGGTGGCGACGAGGGCCTTGACCCGGTTGGCGAGCAGATCCTCCTCGGCCTGCTGCCGTTCGGCGTTCTCGGTCTTGCCCGTGTACGAGGCGACGGTGTGCCCGCGCTGGCGCAGGAAAGCGGTGACCTCCTCGGCCGCGGCCACGGTCAGGGTGTAGATGATCCCGGACCCCGGAAGGTCGCCGAGGTGGTCGGCGAGCCAGGCCAGCCGGTGAGCGGCGTCGGGCAGGCGCAGCACACCGAGGCTGAGGCTGTCCCGGTTGAGCGGCCCGCGCAGCACCAGGGCGTCCGAGCCGCCGCCCGTGCCCAGTTGCTCCGCCACATCGGCGGTGACGCGCGCGTTCGCCGTGGCCGTGGTGGCGAGGACCGGCACGTCGGGCGGCAGGTCGGCCAGCATGGTGCGCAGCCGGCGGTAGTCGGGACGGAAGTCGTGCCCCCAGTCGGAGATGCAGTGCGCCTCGTCCACCACCAGGAGCCCGGTGGCGGCGGACAGTTTGGGCAACACCTCGTCGCGGAAGTCAGGGTTGTTGAGCCGCTCGGGGCTCACCAGCAGCACATCCACCTCACCAGCGGCGACCTCGGCCTGGACCGTCTCCCACTCCTCGGTGTTGGAGGAGTTGATGGTCCGGGCGCGGATGCCGGCGCGGGCCGCGGCCTCGACCTGGTTGCGCATCAGGGCGAGAAGAGGCGAGACGATCACGGTGGGCCCCGCTCCACGCTGCCGCAGCAGCGCGGTCGCCACGAAGTAGACCGCGGACTTGCCCCAGCCCGTCCGCTGGACGACCAGCGCTCTGCGCTTGTCCGCGACGAGGGCTTCGATGGCCAGCCATTGGTCCTCGCGCAGCCGGGCGCCGCCGGTGGGGTCGCCGACGAGGCGGGCGAGTACGGAATCGGCCGAGGACCTGAGGTCTGCGTTGGTCATGCCCCCATGCAACCTGATGCCTCGGACATTGTGCGAATGCGGCTTCCGGCCTGTGGATAAAGTTATCCACAGGGTTGGCGGAGTCGGCGGTGTCTGCGGGACCGTCGAGCCATGAACAAGCACCACGAACCCACAGGCCCCTCGGACGGCGACCAGATCACCCTCCGCGGCCCCGCGGAACTCGCAGACGCCCTCCCGTACCTCATGGGCTTCCATCCGACCGACAGCGTCGTGATGGTCGCGCTGCACGGAAACCGGGGCCGCTTCGGCGGGCGGCTCAGGCTCGGCATCCCCCGATCCCCGAGGGAATGGCCGTTCGTCTCGGACCAGCTCGCCGACTGCCTGGTCACCGGCAGCGAGCGGCGCAGCGGCCGCCCCGACGGCATCGTCGTCTTCCTCTGCCAGGACCCCACCGGCGAGGAGTCCGGACGCCAGGTCATGGAGCGGCTGCGCCCCTTGGCGCAGCGGCTGCGCACCGCGTGCGGCGCTCTCGACGTGCCCGTGTTCGAGGCGCTGTGCATCTCGGACGGCCGGTACTGGTCCTACTGCTGCCCCGACGAGCGCTGCTGCCCGCCGGAGGGCAACGTACTGGCCATGCCCGGCACCTCGGTCATGGCAGCGGCCGCCGCCTACGCGGGGATCCAGGTTCGCGGATCGCTGCGGGAGATGGAGGCGAGGCTCACGCCGCGCCGGCCCGCCGACCGCGAGCAGGTACGGGCGCTGGACGCCGCAGGGCTCGCACTGGTGCCCCGCATCCTCGGCGGGGTCGAGCGTGAGGAGGTCGGCGCCGAAACCCTGGCGCTGGCCAGGCGGCTCATGAAGCGCCTCGGTGAGAACCGCCCGGGGCCGGTGAACCGGCCCGACGCGGATGCCGGGGACGACGCGCTCATCTCCGACGACGAGGCCGCGGCCGTCATTCTCGGACTGCAGGACCGGGAGATCAGGGACCGGGCCGCGGAATGGATGGAAGGTCCCGACGCCGAGCCCGCGCTGCGGCTCTGGCGGGCGCTCGCCCGGCGGTGCGCCGGGGCGTACGAGACGCACGCCGCCGCCCCGCTGACGCTCGCGGGATGGGTGGCCTGGTCGAGCGGTGACGAACCAGAGGCCAGGGTCGCCCTCGGCCGCGCGCTGCGGTCCGACCCCGAGTACACCTTCGCTCAGCTCCTCCACCAGGCGTGCAACGAGGGCATGGACCCCGAAGCTCTGCGGCGCTGCCTGCGCGCCGAGCGCGCCGAGCGCGAACAACCCCGCTCGCGCGTCGTGCGGACGCGGCCGACGACGCGTTCCCTGCGGCCCCGCGCGGCCGCCAAGCAGAGCACACCGCCCGCCAGGACGCGCCCCGGGACGGCTGCGGCGCGGGGGCGCACGCGCCGGCGGGACGAACAGCGGGGGAGGAGCGAGCGATGACGGCCGTGACCCGCATGCCGACGCGAACGTTCACACGTGTGGCGGTACCGCGAACGCCCCGCGCCCCTTCCGGGGCGACTGTCACGAGCGCAGAGGAGGCACCGTATGACCCTCACCGCACCGTCCCCGGCCGCAGGGGCGCGAACGCTCCCGGGAGGCGGCCTGCCCCCCGCCGAGCTGCCCTCGGTCCACGCCCTGCTGATCTGCGCGGACCTGCCGGGGCTCGTGCTGTCCGCCGAGAGCGGGCAGCTGACCGGCGGCGGACTGGAGGGTTTCTACCAGTCGGGGCGCCGGCTGCTCTCCCGTTGCCACCTGCGGGTCGCCGGGCGTGAACCGGTCCCCGTCCAGGGGAGGCTGCTCTCGGCAGGCCGCGCCCGTTTCGTCGGCGTCGTACGGACGCCCGGCGGCGGCGGACCGGACCCCGAGGTCGTCGTGGAGCGGCTGCGGGACGCCGGGGGCACGGAGCGGATCGTCCTGCGCAGCTCGGCGGCCCGTCCCCTGCGGGTGGGGGTCGAGATCAGACTGGGCACCGATCTGGCCGACCTCGGCGCCGTCGCGGCCGGCCGTCCCGGGCGCGAGCTGCCCGCCGGCGTCCACGCCTCGGGTCTGCGCTGGGCGGCGGCGGGAGCCGAGTCGGTCGTCACCGCGGACCCGCCGCCGCAGGACGCGATCGCCTCCGCCGGCCTGTTGCGCTGGGACATCGAGCTGCTGCCCGGTGCCTCGCGCGCGGTCGTCCTGCGGATCCGTACGGACCGGCGTGTCCGGCCGCCGGCGCGGACCGGGACGGACCCGTTCTCCGAGGCGACGGCGGAAGGAGACGATCCGCGCGTGCGGGAGCTGTTGCGGACCAGCCTCGACGATCTGCGCGCCCTGCTCGTGCGCGACTCCCGCGACCCGGCGGACACCTACCTGGCGGCGGGGGTGCCCTGGCGCTGCGGGCTGGCGCCGGCCGAGGCGCTGTGGGCAGCGCGCATGGCGCTGCCCCTCGGCACCCGGCTCGCCGCGTCCACGCTGCGTACTCTCGCCCGGACACAGATGACGGGCGCCGGGCCCGAACACGGCAGGCTTCCCGGGCCCCTCAGGGACGCCGGACCGCATCTGCCGCCCGGTTGCACGGGCGTGGAGGCGACGCTGGCCTTCCCCGTCGTCCTCGCGGAGGCACGGCGGTGGGGGCTGGCGGAGCAGGACCTGGAAGAGCTGCTGCCGGCCGCCGAGCGCTGTCTGCTCTGGCTGCGCAGAGCCGCAGACGACGACGGCTGCCTGCCGGAACCGTGGCCCGGTGGGCCACGGCGCGGCGAGACCCAGGCCCACGCCCATCGCGCGGCCGTACTCGGCGCCGACCTGCTGGCCGAGTGCGGCAGGCCGGGCGCCGAAGGGTGGCGCGAGTGGGCGGCCATGCTGCGTCGTACGTTCCGGGGAAGTTTCTGGATCGACGACCGGGCGGGCGGCCGGCCGGCGGCGGCCCGCACCGCCGACGGACGGCTCCTCCCGCACCTCGGCGGCGGGACCGCCCACCTCCTGGACACGGGCCTGCTCGGCGGGGGCGGACAGGCACCTGGCCTGCTGGACAAGGTGCAGACCGAGCAGGTGGCCAGGCTGCTGGGCGGGCCGGCCATGGACTCGGGCTGGGGACTGCGCAGTCTCGGCTCCAGGGAGCCCGGCCACAACCCCTTCGGCCATCGCGGCGGAGCGGTGCGCGTCCATGAGACGGCCGTCGCGGTCGCGGGCCTGGCAGCGGCCGGGTACGAGCACGAGGCGACCGCCCTGTTGCGCGGGGCGCTCGACGCGGCCGGAGCGTTCGGCAGCCGGCTGCCGGAGATGTACGCCGGAGAGCAGCGCACCGCCGGCAGCCTGCCCGTGCCGCACCCGGCCGCCTGTCGGCCGGCGGCCGTGGCCGCCGCGGCCGGCGTCCACCTGCTCACCGCCCTCGCGGGCATCCGTCCCGACGTCCCGGCGGGCACGGTGGCGCTGTTCCCGATGCGCGGCGCACCGGTGGGGGCCGTGCAATTCTCGGGCCTGCGCGTGGCGGGGGAGCCCTTCGGCGTTCGGATCAGCAGGCTCGGACTCGGCATGATCGAGGAAGCCGCCGACGCACTCCAGTTGGGAGGCTGAGGCGTGGACGGCGACGGGAGCCGCACGGCGGCCGCTTCAGGGAGCGGCTCCACGAAGAGGACTGTTTATCGTCAGGAAGACGACTATGATCACGGCATGTCGCCCTACGACCCATCGGCTTTCCCTCCCTTCGCAGTCACCGTGGATCTGGTCGTACTCACCGTGCGCCGGCACGCGCTCTGCGCGTTGGTCGTACGCCGTGGCGAGCAGCCCTACCAGGGCCGCTGGGCGCTGCCCGGAGGCTTCGTACGGTCGGAGGAGGACCTCGGGGCGGCGGCGGCACGCGAACTCGCCGAGGAGACGGGTCTGTGCGCGCACGACCCCGGTGCCCCGTCGATCGGGAACGGGGCCCACCTCGAACAGCTCGCCACGTACGGAGACCCGAAACGCGATCCGCGCATGCGCGTGGTGAGCGTGGCCTACCTGGTGCTCGCGCCGGACCTGCCCGCCCCGCGGGCGGGCGGCGACGCGCACAGCGCGCGCTGGGCGCCGGTCGAGGCCCTGCTCGGCCAGGAGGGCGAGTACAACCGTGACGAGGAGCCTCCGGCGCCGCTCGCGTTCGACCACGCCCAGATCCTCGCGGACGGCGTGGAGCGCGCCCGCTCCAAGATCGAGTACTCGTCGCTGGCGACCGCCTTCTGCCCGCCGGAGTTCACGGTCGGTGAGCTGCGACGGGTGTACGAGGCCGTCTGGGGCGTCGCCCTGGACCCCCGCAACTTCCACCGCAAGGTCACCGGCACCCCGGGATTCCTCGTCCCTTCGGGCGGGACCACGACCCGGCAGGGCGGCAGGCCCGCGCAGTTGTTCCGGGCGGGCGGGGCGACGCTGCTCAACCCGCCGATGCTGCGCCCCGAGGTCTGAAGCCGCAGGGCCGAACGGGGGATCGCGAGGGGTCGAAACGGCCCGGCATCAGACCTGTCGCGCCAACGCGCCCCGCGTTGCATAAAAAGTCCGATATGTCGAGTTATCTTGCTGCGGTACCGCCCAGCCGCCGAGCGGTCTCCCCATTCCGCGAGAGAAGCGATGCTCCAGGCCATCGGACTCACCAGCGCCCCCCGCCGAGAACTCCCGCCCGCAGTCGACGACCTCACCTTCGAGGCGCGGCCGGGGCACGTCACGGCCCTCCTCGGCGCCCCCGGGTCCGGCAAGACCACGGCGCTCAGGCTGATGCTCGACCTGGCCCCCGGGCGCGGCGTCACGTACTTCAGGGGCCGCCCCCTCCACCGGATCGCCCACCCCGCACGTGAGGTCGGGGCACTCCTCGGCGACGTCCCGGGCCACCCGGCGCGTACCGTCCGCGGCCAGCTCCGCATGCTCTGCGCCGCGGCGGGCGTGCCCGCCTCCCGCGCCGACGACATGCTCGACCTCGTCGGTCTGGCCGCCCTCGCCGACGAGCGCCTGAGCATGCTCTCGCTCGGCATGGACCGCCGGCTCGGCCTGGCCTCCGCCCTGTTGGGAGACCCGCACACACTCCTCCTCGACCAGCCCGCCGCGGGTCTTTCGCCGCGCGAGCACAGCTGGCTGTTCGGGCTGCTGCGCGGCCACGCCGCCCAGGGCGGGACGGTGCTCTGCACGACGAGCGACCCCAGGGAGGCCGCCCGTACCGCCGACCGGGTCGTCACCATCGACGGCGGCCGGCTCGTCGCGGACCAGGAGGCCGCCGAGTTCGCCAGAACGCGGCTTCGCCCGCGCGTCGTGGTCAGCACGCCGCACGCCGCCCGTCTCGGCGCCCTCGTCACCCGCGAGGCCCGCGCCGCGAGGCGTTCCGTCGAAGTCGTCACCGAGGGCGGCACCCGCCTGTCCGTGTACGGCAGCGACTGCGCCCGGATCGGGGAGACCGCCTTCCGGCACGGCATCCCGGTACACAGGCTGGCCGACGAGACCCGCGACACCGGGCCGCCGCCCACCGGGGAGCGGGAGCCCGCTCCCGCCGGTGCCCGGAGTGCGGAAGGCGCCGGGACCCGGGCGCGCGCGACGCTCCCGCCGCCTCTGCCCCTGCGCCCGGCCCGCAGTCCGCTGCGCCCGCTGCGCTACGAACTGCACCGCCTCCTCGGCACCCGCACGAGCCTCCGGGTCGTCGCCGCCGCCGTGGCCGCCTCCGTGACGATCTCCGTACTGCTGGCCCGTGTCGGCAGCACCCCGCTGTCTGCCCTGCTCGCCGCCTGGCCGGACATCCTGCCCCTGCCGCCCGCCGCGCTCGCCGCGGGACTGCTCGGCGCCATGGCCTTCGGCGAGGAGTTCCGGTATCCCGCCCTGGCCGCCGCGCGGGGCACCGTTCCCCGCCGCGTCGGGCTGCTCCTCGCCAAGCTGGCCGTGTCCGCCGCCATGGCGCTGCTCCTCGCCCTGCTCGTCGTGGTGGTCGACGCGCAGGCCCTGCGGCTGGTGTACGGCGAGGACTTGCTGCGCGTACCGGACAAATGGGCTGCCATGGCCGTCAGTTGGTCCGGTCTGACCGTCGGCTGTGCGTGGGCCGGGCTGCTGGGCGCGGCCGTCTTCCGTGCCACGGCCGCCGGAGTGGCCGCGGTGCTGGCCGTACCGGTGCTGGTGGCGCCGGTCGCACAGCGGGTGGTGGTGGGGCCGTCCTTGCATTCGGTGGCCGGACTCCCGGGCCGGCTGCGCGAGGTGGCGTGGCTGCGATGGCCGCACGAGGTCGACGGGTGGGTCGTGACCGCGATGAAGGTCGCGGCCCAACCGGTGGGAGCGGCCCTTGCGTTGTCGCTGTGCGCCCTGCTTTGCGCATATCTGATCACCGGCTTTCGCCGCAGGGCACATTGGTGACGACTCGCTCGGCGAAAGCTGACACCCGCTCACAACTTCCCTGGGTACGCCCGTTTCTTTCCGATAAGTCGTCAATTGCGGGGCGGGCGGCGATCACCCTTTCGTGTGCTTTTCACCAAAGACCTCAAGGGTCGTGGAAGTCCCGCCGACAAAGGATCCGTGAGTACCCTTGCGCACACCATGATGACCGCCTCCCGCCCCGCCGATTCCGGCCTCGCCGGGCCGGGTGAACTCGATCGCTACCCCTACGCGGAGGTGCCGGGCGCCGACCGCGTCGGCGTCCCCTCCTGGGAAGGGGCCGACACGGACCTGGGCCGGATGGGCCGCCGCTCGGCGGGCAGCCGGGGCCGCGGGCTCCACGGCCAACTCGTCCAGCAGCTCGGGCAGATGATCGTCTCCGGCGATCTCGGCGCCGACCGTCCGCTCGTCCCCGAGGAGATCGGCCAGCGCTTCGAGGTCTCCCGCACCGTCGTCCGCGAATCCCTGCGCGTGCTCGAGGCCAAGGGCCTCGTCAGCGCCCGCCCCAACGTCGGCACCCGGGTCCGCCCGGTCAGCGACTGGAACCTGCTGGACCCCGACATCATCGAGTGGCGGGCGTTCGGTCCGCAGCGCGACGACCAGCGCCGCGAACTGGGCGAGCTGCGGTGGATGATCGAGCCGCTCGCCGCCCGTCTCGCGGCCGGCCACGGACGCGAGGACCTCCAGCAGCGGCTCGGCGACATGGTCGAGATCATGGGCCACGCCCTCACGCAGGGCGACTCCCTGACGTTCTCCCGCGCCGACGCCGAGTTCCACTCCCTGCTCATCCAGCTCGCCGGCAACCGCATGCTGGAGCACCTCTCCGGCATCGTGTCCGCCGCCCTCCAGGTGTCCGGCGGCCCGATCACGGGCTGTGACCGCCCGACCGAGGCGGCGCTCGTCCACCACTCCCGCACCGTCGACGCGCTCGCCGCGGGCGACGCTCCGGCGGCCGAGGCCGCCATGCGCCAACTGCTCACCGTCCACCCGGAAGTGGAGCGTGTGGTGCCGGCGCCGCGCGAGCACTGACCGCGGACCACGGCCAGGGTGTGCGCCATGCGGCCCGGCTGCGCTGACGAACCTCGTGTCGCCGGATCCCCTGGGGGTCCGGCGACACGATTGTGGGCCCATGTCCCTTCTGTTCTTCCGATTTCACACGGGGTGTGACTCGGGCCACGAAGATTGGGCGTAACACTGTGCGGAACTGTGCGATGACCTAAGAGGTGACAGCCGAAGAGGGAATACAGCCGTCGAAACCGGCGCTGTAGCCAGTCCGAGGTTCAACCTGCGCCGTCGGTACATCCCCAGCCGATGTCGTCGGCCGTGGCCCGCACTCAGGGCGAGGCGGTCGGAAGCCGTTCCCATCGTTCCGAGAGGTTGTTCGTGTCGGCCAGCACATCCCGTACGCTCCCGCCGGAGATCGCCGAGTCCGAGTCTGTGATGGCGCTCATCGAGCGGGGAAAGGCTGATGGGCAGATCGCGGGCGATGACGTGCGCCAGGCATTCTTGGCCGACCAGATCCCGGCGGCCCAGTGGAAGAACGTACTGCGCAGCCTGAACCAGATCCTCGAGGAAGAGGGTGTGACGCTGATGGTCACCGCCGCGGAGTCGCCCAAGCGCCCCCGCAAGAGCGTCGCGGCGAAGAGCCCGGCCAAGCGCACCGCCACGAAGTCCGTCGCGGCGACCGCGGCGCAGCCGGCCACCGCCACGACCGTCGCGGCGACCTCCGCTCCTGCGGCGGAGACCGTGGACGCGGTGGCCGACGACGAGGTGAGCGCCCCGGAGCCGGTGAAGAAGGCCGCGGCGAAGAAGACGGCGGCCAAGAAGACCGTCGCGAAGAAGACCGCGGCGAAGAAGACGGCGGCCAAGAAGACCTCCGCCAAGAAGGACGCCGGCGAGGCCGACGGAGAGGACTCCGCCGAGGAGACCCCCCTCAAGGCGGGCGCCGACGAGGAGGAAGAGGGCGGGGAGAAGGGGTTCGTGCTCTCCGACGAGGACGAGGACGACGCGCCCGCGCAGCAGGTCGCCGTCGCCGGCGCCACCGCCGACCCCGTCAAGGACTACCTCAAGCAGATCGGCAAGGTTCCCCTCCTCAACGCCGAGCAGGAGGTGGAGCTCGCCAAGCGCATCGAGGCGGGCCTGTTCGCCGAGGACAAACTGGCCAACAGCGACAAGCTCGCGCCGAAGCTCAAGCGCGAGCTGGAGATCATCGCCGAGGACGGCCGCCGCGCCAAGAACCACCTGCTGGAGGCCAACCTCCGCCTCGTCGTCTCGCTGGCCAAGCGCTACACCGGCCGCGGCATGCTGTTCCTGGACCTGATCCAGGAGGGCAACCTGGGTCTGATCCGCGCGGTCGAGAAGTTCGACTACACCAAGGGCTACAAGTTCTCCACGTACGCCACCTGGTGGATCCGCCAGGCGATCACCCGCGCGATGGCCGACCAGGCCCGCACCATCCGCATCCCGGTGCACATGGTCGAGGTCATCAACAAGCTGGCCCGCGTCCAGCGCCAGATGCTCCAGGACCTGGGCCGCGAGCCCACCCCGGAGGAGCTGGCCAAGGAACTCGACATGACCCCCGAGAAGGTCATCGAGGTCCAGAAGTACGGCCGCGAGCCCATCTCGCTGCACACCCCGCTCGGCGAGGACGGCGACAGCGAGTTCGGTGACCTCATCGAGGACTCCGAGGCGGTCGTCCCGGCCGACGCCGTCTCCTTCACGCTGCTCCAGGAGCAGCTGCACTCGGTGCTCGACACCCTGTCCGAGCGCGAGGCCGGTGTCGTGTCCATGCGCTTCGGGCTCACCGACGGTCAGCCGAAGACGCTGGACGAGATCGGCAAGGTCTACGGCGTGACGCGTGAGCGCATCCGCCAGATCGAGTCGAAGACGATGTCCAAGCTCCGCCACCCGTCGCGCTCGCAGGTGCTGCGCGACTACCTCGACTAGTCCGCTTCCCGGCCAGGGCACTCTGGTCGTCACCGCTCGGGCCGTGGCCCGGGGTCCCTCGTACGGGGCCCCGGGCCGCGGCCTTTCGCGGGTGCGGCGCGCAGGCGTCCGGCCGAGGCTGGTGCTGCCATAGCTCCACCGAGCCAGGAGGCCGTATGCGTCGCTCTTTCGCCGGATCACTGACAGGGGCGCTGGCCCTGACGGCCATGGCCGTCGCGGCGCCACAGGCATCGGGAGGCGCCGCCGCCCCGGACGGTGTGGTGATCGGGGGCCAGCCGGTGCAGATCTCGCAGTCGCCGTGGGTGGTGGCCCTCTCCAGCCGTGACCGGTTCGGAGGTACGCGAGCGGGTCAATTCTGCGGGGGAGTGCTGGTGGCGCCCGCCAAAGTGCTGACGGCGGCACACTGCGTGAGTTCGGACGTGCTGGGCGTACCGCTCGGCCAGGTGCGGGATCTGCGGGTCATCGCGGGCCGCAACACGCTCAAGGGCGCGGGCGGCAAGGAGATCGCCGTGAGCGGCGTCCAGGTGAACCCGTCCTACGACGCCAAGACGAACGCCGGTGACTTCGCCCTGCTGACGCTTCTGGACCCGCTGCCCGCCGCGGACGTCATCAAGGCCGCGGGGCCGGGCAGCGCGGCGTACACGGCCGGCACCCGAGCCGTGGTCTACGGCTGGGGCGACACGTCGGGCACCGGGTCGTACACCGACGAGCTGCGGGCCGCCCCGGTCAAGGTGATGGACGACAGCGCCTGCGAGCGGGCCTACCCGGGCCGCGCGGAAGGCACCTACCGCCCGGACACCATGCTGTGCGCCGGGGACGAGAACGGGGGGCACGACGCCTGCCAGGGGGACAGTGGCGGGCCCCTGGTGGCCGACGGCCGGCTGATCGGCCTGGTCTCCTGGGGGAGCGGCTGCGGCAGGGCGGAGAGCCCCGGCGTGTACGCGCGCCTGTCGGCGGCCCCTGAAACCTGGGCGGCAAGGGACTGATTACGCTTGCAGCGTACAAGTACGGGCGGCCTTCCCTGATCTCTCAGGGGAGGCCGCCCGTCGGCCGGTCCGGGGACCGGCCCTCGGCTCGTCGTGGTTGCGAGGTGTCAGCGTTCCTCGTCTTCCGGGGACGGCGGCACGGGGGTCAGCCGGTCGGTCTCGTCCTGTATTTCAGCGGCGATCTTCTTGAGTTCCGGCTCGAACTTGCGACCGTGGTGGGCGCAGAAGAGCAGTTCGCCGCCGCTGGCCAGGACGACGCGCAGGTAAGCCTGGGCGCCGCATCGGTCGCATCGGTCAGCGGCCGTCAGGGGGCTCGCGGGGGTCAGAACAGTAGTCACGTCGCCTCTTCTCTAGCTCGACGAGCTGTCGTACCAGGGTCAACATCCAACCAGGCCGAAAACGTTCCCGCTCGTGGCTTTTCCTTGAAAATTCTTCCGAGGTGGCTGTCTGTTGCCGGTTAGCGGCGAAGGAGCCGTATTGCGTCGCTCTACGGTTTCGCGTCGATTAATGGGTGTCTGCCCTCCCGGCTGGCTTGCCGGGTTGTTCATGAGGACGTGCCCGGAGCCTAAATGGTTCATGCCTCGAAGGGAACGTGATGTCCACGTCACTCCAACGAGGGATCGAACGTGCATGCGACTCTGGACTAGCATGAGTTTTCCCCCGGGTGGTGTTACATCGGCTCTACCAGGCCTCGGTACCCTCTGACCGGCGACCCACGCCGGGCCCGTACCCCATCGGGACACATTTGAAATTCAGCGAGGAGCGAACCGCGTGACCGCCGAAACGTCCGTGCCGTCCACTGCGCTTCTGACCGGTGCAGAGCGTGATGGCAGCAACTACACCGCGCGGCACCTTCTCGTCCTGGAGGGCCTGGAGGCCGTCCGCAAGCGACCTGGCATGTACATCGGGTCCACGGACAGCCGCGGCCTCATGCACTGCCTGTGGGAGATCATCGACAACTCCGTCGACGAGGCCCTCGGCGGCTACTGCGACCACATCGAGGTCGTCCTCCACGAGGACGGCTCCGTCGAGGTCCGGGACAACGGCCGGGGCATCCCGGTCGACGTCGAGCCCAAGACGGGCCTGTCCGGCGTCGAGGTCGTGATGACCAAGCTGCACGCCGGCGGAAAGTTCGGCGGCGGCTCGTACGCGGCCTCCGGCGGCCTGCACGGCGTCGGCGCGTCCGTCGTGAACGCCCTGTCCGCCCGCCTGGACGTCGAGGTCGACCGCAACAGCGCGACGCACGCCATCAGCTTCCGGCGCGGTGTCCCCGGCATGTTCACCGAGTCCGGCCCCGACGCCCCCTTCGACCCGGCCAACGGGCTGCGCAAGGGCAAGCGGGTCCCCAAGACGCGCACCGGCACGCGCGTGCGCTACTGGGCCGACCACCAGATCTTCCTCAAGGACGCCAAGCTCAGCCTGGAGACGCTGTACCAGCGCGCCCGCCAGACGGCCTTCCTCGTCCCCGGCCTGACCATCGTCGTCCGTGACGAGCGCGCCACGGACGGTGAGGGCAAGACCGAGGAGGTCTTCCGCTTCGACGGCGGCATCAGCGAGTTCTGCGAGTACCTCGCGCAGGACAAGCCCATCTGCGACGTGCTGCGGCTCAGCGGGCAGGGCACCTTCAAGGAGACCGTGCCCGTTCTCGACGACCGCGGTCACATGACGGCGACCGAGGTCACCCGTGAGCTGGGCGTGGACATCGCGCTGCGCTGGGGGACGGGCTACGACACCACCGTCCGGTCCTTCGTCAACATCATCGCCACCCCCAAGGGCGGCACCCACATCTCCGGTTTCGAGCGCTCCCTCACCAAAACGGTCAACGAGGCCCTGCGGTCGGCCAAGCTGCTGCGCGTCGCCGAGGACGACGTCGTCAAGGACGACGCGATGGAGGGCCTCACGGCGGTCGTCACGGTCCGTCTCGCGGAGCCGCAGTTCGAGGGCCAGACGAAGGAGGTGCTCGGCACGTCGGCGGCCGCGCGCATCGTCGGCAACGTCGTCGCCAAGGAGCTGAAGACGTTCCTGACCTCCACCCGGCGCGACGCGAAGCAGCAGGCGCGCTCGGTGATGGAGAAGGTCGTCGCCGCCGCCCGGACGCGTATCGCGGCCCGCCAGCACAAGGAGGCGCAGCGCCGCAAGACCGCGCTGGAGTCCTCCTCGCTGCCGGCGAAGCTCGCCGACTGCCGCAGCGACGACGTGGAGCGCAGCGAGCTCTTCATCGTCGAGGGAGACTCCGCGCTGGGTACGGCGAAGCTCGCCCGGAACTCCGAGTTCCAGGCGCTGCTGCCCATTCGCGGCAAGATCCTCAACGTGCAGAAGTCGTCCGTCTCGGACATGCTCAAGAACGCCGAGTGCGGCGCCATCATCCAGGTCATAGGAGCGGGGTCCGGGCGGACCTTCGACATCGACGCCGCCCGCTACGGAAAGATCGTCCTCCTCGTCGACGCCGATGTCGACGGCGCGCACATCCGCTGTCTGCTGCTGACGCTCTTCCAGCGCTACATGCGGCCGATGGTGGAGGCGGGACGCGTCTTCGCGGCCGTGCCGCCGCTGCACCGCATCGAGCTGATCCAGCCCAAGAAGGGCCAGGACAAGTACGTCTACACGTACTCGGACAACGAGCTGCGCCAGACGCTGCTGGAGTACCAGCGCAAGAACGTGCGCTACAAGGACTCCATCCAGCGCTACAAGGGCCTCGGCGAGATGGACGCCGATCAGCTGGCGGAGACCACGATGGACCCCCGGCACCGCACGCTCCGCCGTATCAACATCGGTGACCTGGAGTCCTCCGAGCAGGTCTTCGACCTCCTGATGGGCAACGAGGTCGCGCCCCGCAAGGAGTTCATCACCAGCTCGGCCGCCACCCTGGACCGCTCGCGCATCGACGCCTGAGCCCGGCCGCCCCACCGCACCCCACTCCGCGCGGTCCACCCCTACGGGTGGGCCGCGCGGTGTTTCATCTCCCCACATCCACACCCGCCTTCACTTCCCTTCACCTGAAGGGGTGAAGTGCGCGGATGAAGAGTCCGGGATCTTCCTGATCTGTCCATCCTTGGGCACGCGGACGACGCGTCCGCGGACGAAGGAGAGCTGATCGGTGGAGAAGCAGGAAGGGCGCGAGGCCGCAGCCGTGCGGTTCGACGATCCCTGGTACGACGCGCTCGCCTCCGGCTGGGGCGAGCTCGACGGTACGGGCGCACCCGCGCCGGCCACGCCGCCCGCGGGCCCCGGGCCCGGCCCCAGCGCCGCGCAGATCTACCTGGAGGTGCAGCGCAGCGCCGCTTTCCGGGAAGTACGCGGCCGCTACCGGCGGTTCGTCGTCCCCGCCACCCTCGCCTTCTTCTCCTGGTACGTCCTGTACGTCGTCGCGGCGACCACCGCCCACGACCTGATGGCCCGCCCCGTCGCCGGCGCGGTGAACGTCGCGATGGTCGCGGGACTCGGGCAGTTCCTCACCACCTTCCTGCTGACCTGGGCGTACGCGCGTCACGCCCGGCTGCGCAGGGACCGGGCGGCCCTCGACCTCCGCTGGGACACGCAGGAACTGACCCGGGGGATCAGGGGGGCCGAGCGGTGACCGGCGACCACCAGACACTCGCGCTGCTGCTGTTCTGCGCCTTCGTCGCGGCGACGCTGGCGATCACGACGTGGGTCAGCCGCAACCGGCGTGGTTCCGCCGAGGAGTTCTACGCGGGCGGAAGGCTGTTCTCACCCATGGAGAACGGTTTCGCCATCGCCGGCGACTACATGTCCGCCGCCTCCTTCCTCGGCATCTCCGGCCTGATCGCCCTCTTCGGGTACGACGGGATGCTGTACTCCGTCGGGTTCCTCGTCGCCTGGCTCGTCGTGCTGCTCCTCGTCGCCGAACTCGTGCGCAACTGCGGACGGTTCACCCTCGCCGACGTCGTCGCCGCGCGGATGCGCGAGCGGCCCGTGCGCATCGCGGCGGGAACTTCCTCGGTCACCGTGTCCGTTCTCTATCTGGTGGCGCAGATGGTGGGGGCGGGCAGCCTGGTCGCGCTGCTGCTGGGCGGGAGCAGCGAGGCGGCGCGCTCCTGGACGGTCATCGGCGTGGGCGCGCTGATGGTGATCTACGTGTCGTTGGGAGGGATGAGGGCCACCACCTGGATCCAGATCGTCAAGGCGGTGCTGCTGATGGCGGGTACGGTCGCGCTCACCGTGCTCGTACTGGTGCGCTTCCACGGCGACTTCAACCAGTTGCTGCTCTCCGCCGCCGAGCGCAGCGGTCATGGCAAGGACTTCCTGTCGCCCGGTCTGCGGTACGGCGGGGACTGGACCGCGCGCTTCGACTTCATCAGCCTCGGGCTGGCGCTCGTCCTCGGCACGGCCGGTCTGCCGCACATCCTGTCCCGCTTCTACACCGTGCCGACCGCCCGCGCCGCCCGCCGCTCGGTCGTCTGGTCGATCGGCCTCATCGGCAGCTTCTACCTGATGACGATCGTGCTCGGCTTCGGCGCGGCGGCGGTGGTCGGCACCGACGAGGTGCGCGCGTCCAACGCGGCGGGCAACACGGCGGTTCCACTGCTCGCGCTCGACCTGGGCGGCGGCGCGGGCTCCACCGGAGGAACGGTTCTCTTCGCTGTCGTCGCGGCCATCGCGTTCGCCACCATCCTCGCGGTCGTCGCCGGCATCACCCTGGCGTCCTCCGCCTCCGTCGCCCACGACCTGTACGCCTCGCTCAGGCGGCGCCACGCCAAGCAGTACAGCGAGGTCGCGGTGGCCCGCCTCGCGGCGGCCGGGATCGGGGCGGTGGCCATCGCCCTGGGGCTCCTCGCCCGCGACCTGAACGTCGCGTTCCTGGTCGGCCTGGCGTTCGCGGTCGCCGCGTCCGCCAATCTTCCGGTGCTGCTGTACTCGCTGTTCTGGCGGAACTTCACCACGCGCGGCGCGGTCTGGTCGGTGTACGGCGGCCTGATCCCGGCCGTCCTGCTCGTCCTGCTCTCGCCTGTCGTCTCGGGCAGCCCCGAAGCGCTGTTCCCCGGCGCCGACTTCCAGGTCTTCCCGTTGCAGAACCCGGGACTCGTCTCCATCCCGCTGGGCTTCCTCGCCGGCTGGGCGGGCACTGTGCTGTCGGCCGAACCGCCGGACGAGGCCAGGCACGCCGAGACGGAGGTGCGCGCGCT
Source organism: Streptomyces sp. NPDC054887 (assembly GCF_053610585.1). Taxonomy (NCBI): domain Bacteria; kingdom Bacillati; phylum Actinomycetota; class Actinomycetes; order Kitasatosporales; family Streptomycetaceae; genus Streptomyces; species Streptomyces sp. NPDC054887. Next base: position 96,570 of record NZ_JBSGYQ010000002.1, read on the forward strand.
CACCGGCGCTGGCGCGGTCTGACCGCTGCGGGCGCGGTCCGACCGGCGGGATCTGTCCGGCGCGGGCGGGCCGCGGCCGGGGCAGGGGATCCGGCCGGCACGGGCCGACGGCGGTCCAACGGCCGGTCCAGCGGCGAACGGCGGCCCGGTACAACGGCCCACGGCGCGGGGCCTTATTACGGGCCCACGCCCGGCCGCGGCCCAACGGCGACCGGCGGCCGGTCCAACGGCCCATAGCGCGGGGTTTCTCACCGGCCCGCGCCTATGGAACGCCCGGCCGGACCCCGCCGCTTCCCCGGAGCCCTCTCAGCCGCCGCTCGCCGTCCACGCGTAGCGGTGCTCCGGGCGGCCCGTCTCGCCGTACTTGAGGCTGAGGCGTACCCGCCCCGACCGCTCCAGCAGCTTCAGGTAGCGCTGCGCGGTCTGCCGGCTGATGCCCGCGCGTTCCGCGATCTCCTGGGCGGACAGCGGTCCTCCGGCGGCCAGCAGCACCTGCCGGACCAGCTCGGCGGTGGTCGGTGAATGCCCTTTCGGCAGGTCGGGCGAACCGGGCACGGAGAGCGCGCCGAAGATGCGGTCCACCTCGGCCTGTTCGGCCTCGCCGCCCCCGTCGAGGGTCCTGCGCAGCGCGGCGTACGCGTCGAGCTTCGTGCGCAGCCCCGCGAAGTTGAAGGGTTTGACCAGGTACTGGAGGGCTCCCTGCCGCATCGCGGCCTGCACGGTCCCGATGTCGCGCGCCGCCGTCACCATGATCACGTCGGTCTGGAGACCGAGCGTCCGCAGCTCCTGGACGAGCGCCAGCCCGTTCTTGTCCGGCAGGTAGTGGTCCAGGAGCACCAGGTCGACGTGGTGCGCGCGCAGCTGCTCCAGGGCTTCGCCGGCACTGTGCGCGCGGCCGACGACCCGGAAGCCCTCGACCTTGGCGACGTACGCGGCGTTGATCTCCGCCACGCGCACGTCGTCGTCCACCACGAGTACGTCGATCATCTCGCCTCTCCCGCCCCGTCCGGCCCCGCCGCCACCCGTTCACCGCCGCCGCCCGTACCGCCGTCAGCGCCGTCACCGCCGACGGCCCCGTCCGGCCCGGCCTCCGTCAGCGCGTCCGTCAGCGCCTCCGGGAGTACGACGGTGAACTCGGCGCCGCCCCGCGAGCCCGCGCCGACGCGGGCGCTGCCGCCCTGCCGCTCCGCGAGCCGGCGCACCATCGCCAGGCCGAGACCGCGCTTGCCGTGGGCCGGCAGCTCCTTGGTCGACCACCCCTCCGTGAAGATCAGCTCGTGCTGCTCCGCCGGAACACCGGGCCCGCTGTCGGTCACCCGCAGGACGACCGTGCGCCCCCGGGCCCGCAGCTCGACCTCGACGACGGCGTCCTGGGAGCCGGCCGACGCGTCCAGGGCGTTGTCCACCAGGTTGCCCACGACGGTGACCAGCCCGCGCGGGTCCACCAGCCGGTCGGGCAGCAGCGTCGCCCCGGAGAGCCGCAGCGCGACCCCCCGCTCGGCGGCGACCGTGGCCTTGCCGACCAGCAGCGCCGCGAGCATCGGGTCGTGGATCTTCTCGGTGATCTGCTCGGCGGTGGCGCGGTGCACCCCGGCGACCTCGGTCACGAACCGCACCGCCTCCTCGTGCATGCCCAGCTCCAGCAGCCCCAGGAGCGTGTGCATCCGGTTGGCGTGCTCGTGGTCCTGGGCGCGCAGGGCGTCGATCAGACCGCGCGTCGAGTCGAGCTCGCGGCCGAGCCGCTCCAGCTCGGTGCGGTCGCGCAGGGTGGCCACCGCGCCGCCGTCGTCCGTGGGCATCCGGTTGGTGACGAGGACGCGGTGCCCGCGTACGGTCAGCAGGTCGTCGCCGGTCACCCGGCCCGCCAGCACGTCCGCCGTACGCCCCTGGCCCAGCACCTCGTCGAGCGGCCGTCCGGTGGCCTCCGTCCCCAGTCCGAGCAGGCGCTGGGCCTCGTCGTTCATCAGCCGGATCCGGCCCCGGGCGTCCAGGGCGACCACGCCCTCCCGGATGCCGTGCAGCATCGCCTCGCGTTCCGCGAGCAGCGCGGAGATGTCGGAGAACGCCAGGTCGTGGGTCTGCCGCTGAAGTCTCCGGGAGATGAGGTACGCCGCGACCGCGCCCACGGCGAGCGCCCCGCCCGCGTACGCCAGCAGTCCCGGGATGGCCGCGAGCAGCCGGGCGCGGACGCTGTCATACTCGATGCCGACCGACACCGCGCCGACGATCTCGCCGTCCGCGTCGCGCAGCGGGACCTTGCCCCGGGCGGACCGGCCGAGTGTCCCCTCGTCGATCTCCATCACCTCACGGCCCGCGAGGGCCTCGCTCGGGTCGGTGGAGACGATCCTGCCGATCTGACGGGGGTCGGTGTGGGACCAGCGGACGCCTCGATCGTCCATGATCACGACGTACTCGGCGCCCGTGGAGCGCCGGATGCGCTCCGCCTCGGTCTGCGCGGGGCCCGCGGCGGCGGGACGCGACCCGGTCACGGCGTCGGCGAGCTGCGGCCGGGCGGCGGTGGTCTGAGCGATGGCGAGGGCGCGCCGCATCGCCTCCTGGTCGAGCTGAGCGCTGAGCGGGGCCAGGAAGAGGCCGGTGGCGAGCACGGTGACCCCGGTGGCGATCGCCAGCTGCATCAGGAGGACCTGCGAGAACACGCGCTGGGGCCAGCCCAGACGCAGGCGTCTGCCGGAGGTGGTCGGTGCGGCGCTCATGTCTACGAACGGTAGAGCGCCGGGCGGGGCTTTCCGAAATCCCACGCTGCGCCCGGTGGGCCCCGGGGCCGCCCCTATCCTGGGCAGCCCGTCGCCGCACCACGAGAAAGGCCCCCGGTGAGCAAGAAGCAGATCCCGGTCATCGTCCTCGCGGGCTTCCTGGGTTCCGGCAAGACCACCTTGCTCAACCACCTGCTCGCCCGCAGCCGGGGCACCAGGATCGGCGCGATCGTCAACGACTTCGGGGCCATCGAGATCGACGCCATGGCGGTCGCCGGGCAGCTCGGGGACTCCACCGTCTCCCTCGGGAACGGGTGCCTGTGCTGCGCCGTCGACGCCGGCGAGCTGGACGAGTACCTGGACCGGCTGACCCGGCCGGCCGCCCGGCTCGACGTCATCGTCATCGAGGCGAGCGGGCTCGCCGAGCCGCAGGAACTGGTGCGGATGATCCTCGCCAGCGAGAACGAGCGGATCGTGTACGGAGGGCTCGCGGAGGTCGTCGACGCCTTCGAGTTCGACGCGACGCGCGAGCGCCACCCCGAGCTGGACCGGCATCTCGCCGTCGCCGACCTCGTCGTGCTCAACAAGACGGACCGGGTCGGAGAGGAACGGCTCGAAGCCGTCCTCGACACCGTACGGAGTCTCAGCGGCGGCACGGCCGTCGTCAGGGCGTCGTACGGGCGGATCGACCCGCGGCTCCTCTTCGACCCGGCGGCGCGGCCGGACGCCGAGGAGAAGGCGCGGCAGCTCTCCTTCGACGACCTGCGAGGCGACGAGGACGCGCACGACCGCCACGACGACCACCTCCACGCGGCGTACGAGACCGTGTCCTTCACCTCCGGCGTGCCCATGGACCCGCGCCGGCTGATGGGGTTCCTCGACGCCAGGCCGGAGGGGCTGTACCGGATCAAGGGGTACGTCGACTTCGGCGCGGCCGACCCGCGCAACCGGTACGGCGTGCACGCGGTCGGCCGGTTCCTGCGCTTCTACCCCGAGCCGTGGGGGAGGGACGAACCGAGGGCGACGCAGCTCGTGCTCATCGGGTCCGGGACCGGCACCGAGGCGCTCGGCAAGGAACTCGCGGCCTGCCGCGCGGACGGGACGCCGGAGGGGCCGGGCCCCGAGGAGGCACTGGACGTACCGCAGGACGCCTCCTCCGCCGCCTACGAGCGGAGCATGTGGGGCGTCCTGCGGTACGTGCGCGGCGAGGGCTAGACCGGGCCCGCCAGGGCCGCCACCGGCGTCGCCAGCGGCGTGCCGGAGCCGTCGCGGCGCGGGTCGGGCTCCGGCAGCTCCACCGGAGCCCCGTTCTTCGCCGCCGCCCGCGCCGGGGCCGTGCCCGCCCAGGCGAGGAGCAGCGCGTCCTCGCCCTTGAGGAACCGCTGGCAGCGCACGCCGCCCGTGGCCCGGCCCTTGCGCGGGTACTGGTCGAACGGCGTCAGCTTCGCGGACGTCTCCGTGTCGCCGAGCAGCGTGCCCGCCGTACCGGCCACCGTGAAGACCACGGCGTCCGCCGCCGGGTCGACCGCGGTGAAGGAGATCACCTTGGCGCCCTCCGCCAGCTTGATGCCCGCCATGCCGCCCGCGGCCCGGCCCTGCGGCCGGACCTGCCCCGCCGGGTAGCGCAGCAGCTGGGCGTCGTCGGTGATGAAGACCAGGTCCTCCTCGCCGGTGCGCAGCTCGGCCCCGCCGACGATCCGGTCCCCCTCCTTGAGGGAGATGACCTCCAGCTCGTCCTTGTTGCCGGGGTAGTCGGGGACCACCCGCTTGACGACGCCCTGCTCCGTGCCCAGCGCCAGCCCGGGCGAGGACTCGTCGAGCGTGGTGAGGCAGATCAGCGTCTCGTCCGGCCCCAGGGTCAGGAACTCCGTGACCGGCGCCCCGCCCGAGAGGTTGGGCGCGGAGGCCGTGTCGGGGAGCTGGGGCAGGTCGATCACCGAGATGCGCAGCAGGCGGCCGAACGAGGTCACCGCCCCCACGTCGCCGCGCGCCGTCGCGGGCACCGCCGAGACGATCACGTCGTGCTTGGTGCGCCGGGCGTCGTCCAGGGCGAGCGGCTCGCCGTTGGCCGTACGGGCCAGCAGGCCGGTCGAGGACAGGAGCACCCGGCACGGGTCGTCCGCGACCTCCAGCGGCACCGCGGCGACCGGCGAACTCCCGGACTCCAGCAGCACGGTGCGCCGGTCGGTGCCGAACTTCTTCGCCACCGCGGCCAGTTCCGCCGAGACGAGCTTGCGCAGCTCGGTGTCGGACTCCAGGATCGCGGTCAGCTCGTCGATCTCGGCGGTCAGCCGGTCGCGCTCGGCCTCCAGCTCGATCTTGTCGAACCTGGTGAGCCGGCGCAGCGGCGTGTCCAGGATGTACTGGGTCTGGATGTCGCTCAGCGAGAACCGCTCGATCAGCCGCTCCTTGGCCTGCGCCGAATTGTCGCTGGAGCGGATGAGGCGGATGACCTCGTCGATGTCGAGCAGCGCGACGAGCAGGCCGAGGACCAGGTGCAGCCGGTCCCGCCGCTTGGTGCGGCGGAACTCGCTGCGGCGGCGTACGACCTCGAAGCGGTGGTCGAGGTAGACCTCGAGCAGCTCCTTGAGGCCGAGGGTCAGGGGCTGCCCGTCGACCAGCGCCACGTTGTTGATGCCGAAGGTCTCCTCCATCGGCGTCAGCTTGTAGAGCTGCTCCAGCACGGCCTCCGGCACGAAGCCGTTCTTGATCTCGATGACCAGGCGCAGCCCGTGCGAACGGTCCGTGAGGTCCTTGACGTCGGCGATGCCCTGGAGCTTCTTCGCCGAGACCAGGTCCTTGATCTTGGCGATCACCTTCTCCGGACCGACGGTGAAGGGCAGTTCGGTGACGACCAGGCCCTTGCGGCGCGCCGTCACGTTCTCCACGGTGGCCGTCGAACGGATCTTGAAGGTGCCGCGCCCGTTCTCGTACGCGTCCTTGATCCCGCCGAGGCCGACGATACGGCCGCCGGTCGGCAGGTCGGGCCCGGGCACGAAGCGCATCAGCGTCTCGAGATCGGCGCCCGGGTGCTTGATCAGGTGACGGGCCGCGGCGACGACCTCGCCCAGGTTGTGCGGCGGCATGTTCGTCGCCATGCCGACGGCGATGCCGGAGGCGCCGTTGACCAGCAGGTTCGGGTACGCCGCGGGCAGCGCGACGGGCTCGCGCTCCTGACCGTCGTAGTTCGGGTTGAAGTCGACCGTGTCCTCGTCGATCGACTCGGTCATCAGCGACGTGGCGTCGGCCATCCGGCATTCCGTGTACCGCATGGCGGCCGGCGGGTCGTCGTTGCCGAGGGAACCGAAGTTGCCGTGCCCGTCGACGAGCGGCAGGCGCATCGAGAAGGGCTGCGCCATCCGTACGAGCGCGTCGTAGATCGAGGCGTCGCCGTGGGGGTGCAGCTTGCCCATCACCTCCCCGACGACGCGGGCGCACTTCACATAGCCGCGATCGGGTCGCAGCCCCATCTCGTTCATCTGGTAGACGATGCGTCGGTGCACCGGCTTCATGCCGTCGCGGGCGTCGGGCAGCGCTCGCGAGTAGATCACCGAGTACGCGTACTCGAGGAAGGAGCCCTGCATCTCGTCGACGACGTCGACATCGAGGATCTTCTCCTCGAACGCATCGTCCGGCGGCGGGGTCTTCGTGCTGCGGCGGGCCATCGCGGCTGCGGCTCCTTCGCGGTTCTGTGGGGCGAGTTCTTGCGTGTGATGCCGACCATTGTGGACCGGCGCACTGACAACGCCGACCTCGACCCGTCCGTAGCGCCTCCCCGGGCGTTCCCTGAGGGCGTACACCGGCCGGGAACTTCGCCAGGTGTCCGCGAGCTTGCATACAGTGGCAGGACTTCTCCATATCGCGATCGAAGGGACGTACATGCCCATGGGTCACACGGCCACAGCGCAGGCCGGTTCCGGCGGCCTGACAGCGACTGAGCACCGGCTGGCCAACGGTCTGCGCGTGGTGCTCTCCGAGGACCACCTGACCCCGGTCGCCGCGGTCTGCCTCTGGTACGACGTCGGTTCGCGCCACGAGGTCAAGGGCCGTACCGGCCTTGCTCACCTTTTCGAGCACCTGATGTTCCAGGGCTCGGCGCAGGTCAAGGGCAACGGCCACTTCGAGCTGGTGCAGGGTGCGGGCGGTTCGCTCAACGGCACGACCAGCTTCGAGCGCACGAACTACTTCGAGACGATGCCCGCCCACCAGCTGGAACTGGCCCTGTGGCTCGAAGCCGACCGGATGGGCTCGCTGCTCACCGCGCTCGACGAGGAGTCGATGGAGAACCAGCGCGACGTCGTCAAGAACGAGCGCCGCCAGCGGTACGACAACGTGCCGTACGGCACCGCGTTCGAGCGGCTGACCGCGCTGTCGTACCCCGAGGGCCACCCGTACCACCACACGCCGATCGGCTCGATGGCCGACCTGGACGCGGCGACCCTGGAGGACGCGCGCGCCTTCTTCCGTACGTACTACGCGCCCAACAACGCGGTGATCTCGGTCGTCGGTGACATCGACCCGGAGCGGACGCTCGCCTGGATCGAGAAGTACTTCGGCTCCATCCCGTCCCACGACGGCAAGCAGCCGCCGCGCGACGGATCGCTGCCCGACATCATCGGCGAGGAGCTGCGCGAGGAGATCCACGAGGAGGTCCCGGCGCGCGCCCTGATGGCCGCCTACCGGCTGCCGCACGACGGCACCCGCGAGGCCGACGCCGCCGACCTGGCGCTCACCGTCCTCGGCGGCGGCGAGTCCTCCCGGCTGCACAACCGCCTGGTGCGCCGCGACCGTACGGCCGTCGCGGCCGGCTTCGGGCTGCTGCGCCTGTCCGGCGCGCCCTCGCTCGGCTGGCTCGACGTCAAGACGTCGGCCGGCGTCGAGGTGCCCGACATCGAGCGCGCCGTCGACGAGGAGCTGGCCCGCTTCGCCGCCGAGGGCCCCACGCCGGAGGAGATGGAGCGCGCGCAGGCCCAGTTGGAGCGCGAGTGGCTGGACCGGCTGGGCACGGTCGCCGGCCGCGCGGACGAACTGTGCCGGTACGCCGTCCTGTTCGGCGACCCGCAGCTCGCCCTGACCGCCGTCCAGCGCGTCCTGGACATCACGGCCGAGGAGGTCCGGGCCGCCGCCGGGGCCCGCCTGCGCCCGGACAACCGCGCCGTCCTGGTGTACGAGCCGACGCACGCAGGGGACACGGCGGACGCCGAAGCCGACGACACCGCAGACGCCGCCGGTGCGACCGGTGCGCAGGAAGGGGCGGACAAGTGACCGACGCCGCAGCCGTGAGCATGGAGTTCCACCCGCAGCCGCAGGCCGGCACCCCCACGCCGTGGGCCTTCCCCGCCCCCGAGCGCGGCAGCCTCCCCAACGGCCTGACCGTGCTGCGCTGCCACCGCCCCGGGCAGCAGGTCGTGGCCGTCGAGATCTTCCTCGCCGCCCCGCTGGAGGCCGAGCCGGAGGGCCTGGACGGCGTCGCGACGATCATGGCGCGCGCCCTGTCGGAGGGCACCGACAGGCACTCCGCCGAGGAGTTCGCCGCCGAGCTGGAGCGCTGCGGCGCCACGCTCGACGCGTTCGCCGACCATCCGGGCGTACGGGTCTCCCTGGAGGTCCCCGTCTCCCGGCTGCCGAAGGCGCTCGGCCTGCTCGCCGACGCGCTGCGCGCCCCCGCCTTCGCGGACGGAGAGGTCGAGCGCCTGGTCGCCAACCGGCTCGACGAGATCCCGCACGAGACGGCCAACCCGTCGCGCCGCGCCGCCAAGCAGCTCTCCAAGGAGCTCTTCCCGGCCACCTCGCGCATGTCGCGGCCGCGCCAGGGCACCGAGGAGACGGTGGGGCGCATCGACGCCGCCGCCGTGAAGGGCTTCTACGCCGCGCACGTGCGCCCCGCGACCGCCACCGCCGTGATCGTCGGCGACCTGGAGGGCACCGACCTGGACGCGATCCTGGCGGACACCCTGGGCGCGTGGAAGGGCGACCACGCCGAGCCCCGTCCCGTGCCGCCGGTGGTCGCCGACGACACCGGCCGGGTGGTCATCGTGGACCGCCCCGGCGCGGTCCAGACGCAGCTGCTGATCGGCCGCATCGGCCCCGACCGGCACGACCGTGTCTGGCCGGCGCAGGTACTCGGCACGTACTGCCTGGGCGGCACGCTCACCTCCCGCCTGGACCGCGTCCTGCGCGAGGAGAAGGGCTACACGTACGGCGTCCGCGCCTTCGGGCAGGTGCTGCGCTCCGCCCCGGACGGGTCGGGCGCCTCGATGCTGGCGATCAGCGGCTCGGTGGACACGGAGTCCACAGGACCGGCGCTCGAAGACCTCTGGAAGGTGCTGCGGACCCTCGCGGCCGAGGGCCTCACCGACGCCGAGCGGGACGTCGCGGTACAGAACCTCGTGGGGGTCGCGCCGCTCAAGTACGAGACGGCGGCGGCCGTCGCGGGCACGCTCGCCGACCAGGTCGAGCAGCACCTGCCCGACGACTTCCAGGCGCAGCTCTACACCCGTCTCGCGGAGACGGGCACCGTGGAGGCGACCGCCGCGGTCGTCAGCGCCTTCCCGGAGGACCACCTGGTCACGGTCCTCGTCGGCGACGCCTCGCGGATCGAGGAGCCCGTCAGGGCGCTCGGCATCGGCGAGGTGAAGGTCGTCAGCGGCTGACCGGCCCGGACCGAGGAGGTCAGCGGCTGAACCCGGGCACGGTGGTCAGCGGCTGACCGGCTCGAACGGTCTGCTCAACCCGCCCTGAAACGGGACAAAGAAGGACCCCGGCATCCGAGAGGCCGCCGGGGGTCCTTCTGTTATGTCCGGTTTGTTGCGGAGGTTGCCTGTCTGGCCTGTGGGGTGCGTTACAAAACGCCGTGTCTGTTTGGTGATTAAAAGATGTCCCGTTTAGCGTCTGTCCGGCTGTCCGTCAGCAGTGAGCCGCATCCGCGGCACCGGGCAGCCATCGCCGAGTCCCCGTCAGGCGCGAGCCTGGGGAGCCGGGGACCCACGCAGTCCCTGGGGTGAATCGGACGTCCTCCGCGATCGCGGAGGGGTCCGTAGGAGACCTTCCTGCTCCGAACCCGTCAGCTAACCCGGTAGGCGAGAAGGAAGGAAAGGACCAGCCACTCCATGGCGTTCACCCGTGCCACCGGGAAGCACCGTCGTCCGAGCCGCCTGACGCGCAAGAGCGCGAGCATGGCCGGCGTCGCCGCCCTCGCGACCACCGGCGTCATCGGAGGTCTGGCCTCTCCGGCCCTCGCCGCCGACGGCGACGCGGCCCAGGCCGTCCAGGACACCGGCCTGACCCAGGCCATCGTCATCGGCGACTCCCTCGCCGACCAGATCGCCGCCCAGGCCGACCAGCAGAAGCGTGCCGCCGTCAAGGCGGAGGCCGCGCGCAAGGCCGAGGCCGAGCGGAAGGCCGAGGCGAAGCGCAAGGCCGAGGCGAGAGCCAAGGCCGAGGCCGAGGCGCGGGCCAAGAAGGAGCGCGAGGAGCGCGCGGCCAAGGAGCGCGCCGCCCGCGAGGCCGAGCGCAAGCGCCTGAACGCCTACACCCTCCCGATCGCCGGCTCCGTCGTGACCACCGGCTACAAGTCCGGCGGCAACCTCTGGTCCTCCGGCAGCCACTCCGGCGTCGACTTCCGCGCCGCGTCCGGCAGTTCCGTCGTCGCCGTCGGCGCGGGCACCGTCGTCGAGGCCGGCTGGGGCGGCGCGTACGGCAACAACATCGTGATCCGGATGAACGACGGCACGTACACGCAGTACGGCCACCTCTCGTCCCTCGGCGTCTCCGTCGGCCAGGCCGTCACCTCCGGCCAGCAGATCGGCCTCTCGGGCTCGACCGGCAACTCGACGGGACCCCACCTGCACTTCGAGGCCCGTACGTCCCCCGAGTACGGCTCCGACATGGACCCGGTCGCGTACCTGCGCGCCCACGGCGTGAGCGTCTGACGCCCCGGTCCACCCCGTTCGTACGCAAGGCCCCGGCTTCCCCGCCGGGGCCTTGTCGCGTGTCCAAAAGCCGTCCCTTTGTTCCGGCGCCCGTCGGAAAACGCGGAATGCTGCAATAGAGTCACCGAAAAGGCGTCGGTCGACCGCGTTTCGCGGGGATCAAAGGCGGAGGTTCGGTCATGCGCATTCCCGCGCAATCGGTATGCACGGCAATTCGTGACGACATCGTTTCCGGCGTGTTCCCGCGCGGCGCCAGGCTCACCGAAGAGCTCCTCGCCCGCCGATACGGCGTCTCGCGCGTCCCGGTGCGCGAGGCGCTGCGCACGCTGGAGTCGGAGGGGTTCGTCACCACCCGCCGGCACGCCGGCGCCTGCGTGGCCGAGCCCACCGAGCAGGAGGCCGCCGACCTCCTGGAGGTACGGACGCTCCTCGAACCGCTGGGCGCCGCCCGCGCCGCCCAGCGGCGCACCGAGGCCCATCTCAAGGTGCTCCGCGGCCTCGTCAGACTCGGCCAGGAGCGGGCCCGCAGGGGCGAGGGCGAGGATCTGCGCGCGCTGGGCGGCTGGTTCCACGAGACGCTCGCCCAGGCGTCGGGCAGCCCCGGCCTGACGGCCCTGCTGACCCAGCTCAGACACAAGATCGCCTGGATGTACGCCGTCGAGCAGCCCGCCCGCCCCGCGGAGTCGTGGGCCGAACACGGGGCCATCGTCGACGCCGTGGCGCGCGGCGACGCGGAACGGGCCCGCGCGCTGACGGCGCTGCACGCCGAACGCGCGGTGGCCTCGCACCGGTTGCGGCGCAGCGGGCGAGGGCGCGAAGGCGTGAGGACTTCGCAACATCCCGTAAACACGGTGAGCGGCCGCCTTTAACAGTGGCGCCGTATACAAAAAGAAGCGCGAATTCAGGGGTGTATTTCTGCTGCCCGAATTCGGCGGCGTACGGCCGCGCTCACCACGCGAAGAAGCCGCGGCCCCGAATTCGAGGTGCCGCGGCTTCTTGGCGGGAATGCGCCCGTCCGAGTGGTCAGACGGTCTCGGGCAGCTCGTCGAGGCCCTCGGAGACCAGCTTCGCCAGGCGGTCGAGAGCGGCGTCGGAGCCCTCGGCCTCGGACGTCAGCACGATCTCCTCGCCGCCCTGCGCGCCGAGGCCGAGCACCGCGAGCATGGAGGCGGCGTTGACCGGGTTGCCGTCGGCCTTGGCGATCGTCACGGGGACACCCGAGGCGGTCGCCGCGCGGACGAAGATGGAGGCGGGCCGGGCGTGCAGGCCCTCGGCCCAGCCGACGGTGACACGGCGCTCAACCATGGTGTTGCCCTTCATGTTCTAACGGTTGTCTAGACCAGTCTCTCACGGGTGGCGGAGCGGCCGTGCCCCCGCCCCCGGCCGGCCCGCGTCGCGGCCTCAGCCTGCCTTGCCCCGCGCCGCCCCGCGACCCGTAGGCTTTCGCCATGCAGCCCTCGCCGGAGCAGGCCTCGCAGGACCACACGGGACACCACGCGTACCCGGCCCACTGGGAAGCCGACGTGGTGCTGCGCGACGGGGGCACGGCGCGGGTCCGCCCCATCGCCCCGGACGACGCGGAGCGCCTGGTCAGCTTCTACGAGCAGGTGTCGGACGAATCGAAGTACTACCGCTTCTTCGCCCCGTACCCCCGCCTCTCCGCCAAGGACGTCCACCGTTTCACCCACCACGACTACGTGGACCGGGTGGGACTGGCGGCCACGGTCGGCGGCGAGTTCATCGCCACCGTCCGCTACGACCGGATCAACGCGCAGGGACGCCCCTCCTCCGGCCCCGACGCCGACCTCGCCGAGGTCGCCTTCCTCGTCCAGGACGCGCACCAGGGGCGCGGGGTCGCCTCCGCCCTGCTGGAGCACATCGGCGCGGTCGCGCGCGAACGCGGCATCCGGCGCTTCGTCGCGGAGGTGCTGCCCGCCAACACCAAGATGATCAAGGTCTTCACCGACGCGGGCTACACCCAGAAGCGCAGCTTCGAGGACGGCGTCGTCCACCTCGAATTCGACCTGGAGCCGACCGACCGCTCCGTCGCCGTGCAGCGCGCCCGCGAGCACCGCGCGGAGTCCCGCTCCGTGCAGCGCCTCCTCGGCCCCGGCTCGGTCGCCGTCGTCGGCGCGGGCCGCGCGCCGGGCGGAGTGGGGCGTACCGTCCTGCGCAATCTCCTCGCCGCCGGGTTCACCGGGCGGACGTACGCCGTGAACCGGGCCTTCCCCGAGGACCTCACCGCGCTCGACGGCGTGCCCGCGCACCGCTCCGTCGCCGCGATCGGCGAGGCCGTCGACCTCGCGATCGTCGCCGTACCGGCCGAACGGGTGCCGGAGGTCGTCGCCGACTGCGGCGAGAGCGGCGTGCAGGGCCTGGTCGTCCTCTCCGCCGGTTACGCCGAGAGCGGCGCCGGGGGACGGGAGCGCCAGCGGGAGCTCGTACGGCAGGCGCGCTCGTACGGCATGCGCATCATCGGCCCGAACGCCTTCGGGATCATCAACACGTCGGACGCCGTACGCCTCAACGCCTCCCTCGCGCCGGAGCCGCCCGCGCGCGGCCGCATCGGCCTGTTCACGCAGTCCGGCGCGATCGGCATCGCGCTGCTCTCGGGTCTGTACCGGCGCGGCGCCGGGCTGTCCTCGTTCATCTCGTCCGGCAACCGGGCGGACGTGTCGGGCAACGACTTCCTCCAGTACTGGTACGACGATCCCGACACCGACGTCGTCCTCCTCTACCTGGAGTCGATCGGCAACCCGCGCAAGTTCACCCGCCTCGCCCGGCGCACGGCGGCGGAGAAGCCGGTCGTCGTGGTGAAGGGCGCGCGCCACAGCGGCAGCACGCCGCCGGGGCACGCGGTGCCCGCCACACGCATCCCCGACGCGACGGTCTCCGCCCTGCTGCGGCAGGCGGGCGTCATCCGCGTCGACACGGTCACCGAGCTCGTCGACGCGGGGCTGCTGCTGGCCGGCCAGCCGCTGCCGGCGGGGCCGCGGGTCGCGATCCTCGGCAACTCGGAGTCCCTCGGCCTCCTGACGTACGACGCCTGCCTGGCCGAGGGCCTGCGCCCGCTGCCGCCGCTCGACCTGACGACGGCCGCGACACCGGCGGACTTCCGAGCGGCGCTTGCCGGGGCGCTGGCGGACGGGACGTCCGACGCGGTGGTGGTCACGGCGATCCCGTGGGTCGGCGAGAACGGAGCGACCGAGTCCGGTGACGGCGAGGTGCTCGCGGCGGCGCTGCGCGAGGCGGCGGCGACGGGGCCGGCGAAGCCGGTGGCGGTCGTGCACGTGGAGATGGGCGCTCTGGCCGACGCCCTCGCCGCGGCGGCCGGCACGGCCCGCCCCGCGCCCCCGGCGGGGAACCCCGGCCGGGGCCCCGGGGCGAAGGGCGCCGCCGGGACCCGCCCGTCCCCGGACCGGGACGCCGCTCCGCCGGAGCCGCCGCTTCCGTCCGGTGAGCGGGGCCGGGGCGCACCGGCGGCGCAGGAGCCGCCCGCCGGCCGGGACGCGGCCCGGGGGAGTGCCGCCACCGACCGGCCGTACCCGGGCCCTCCGGCGCCTGACGACGGAAGCCCCGATTCCACCGGAGGCGTCACCGCTGCCGGCGACGGGTACGGCGGCGAACCCATGGGGTCCCACCCGCCCCAGTCCTCGCAGCAGTCCCAGCCCCACCCGTCCCACCCGCCGCAGCCCTCCCACCCGTCGCCCCCCGACACCCGCCGCATCCCCGCCTACCCCGCCGCCGAGCGAGCCGTGCGCGCGCTGGCCGAGGCGGTCAAGTACGCCCAGTGGCGGCGCCACGCCGCCGAGCCCGGCCGGGTGCCCGAGTACGACGACATCGACGAGTCCGGGGCTGCCGCCCAGATCGGCGCGCTGCTGGGCCCGGGCGCCGACCCGCGTGGCATGCCGCTGGCCGGGGACGCCGCCGGCGAGCTCCTCGGGCGGTACGGCATCGACGTACGGCCGACCCTGCCCGCGCCGCACCCCGACGCCGCCGTGGCCGCCGCCGCCCGGCTCGGTTACCCCGTCGCCCTCAAGACCACCGCCCCGCACCTGCGCCACCGCCCCGACCTCGGCGCCGTACGCCTCGACCTGGCGGACGAGGCGGAACTGCGCCGGTCCTACCGCGAGTTGACGGACGCCCTGGGCAGGTCGGAGGAGCTACAGCTCGTCGTCCAGGCCATGGCCCCCCGCGGCGTCGACACCGTCGTCAGGGCGTCCATCGACGCCGCCGCGGGCGCGGTCCTCTCCTTCGGGCTCGCCGGAGCCGCCTCGGAGCTGCTCGGCGACGTCGCCCACCGGCTCGTCCCGGCCACCGACCGGGACGCCGCTGAACTCATCAGATCGGTGCGGACCGCTCCGCTCCTCTTCGGCTGGCGCGGCTCGGACCCGGTGGACACCGCGGCGCTCGAAGAGCTCCTGCTGCGCGTGTCACGCCTCGTCGACGATCACCCGGAAGTGGTCGGAATCGCCCTGGAACCCGTGGTCGTCGCCCCGCACGGCCTGTCCGTCCTCGGCGCGACCGTGCGTCTCGCGCCCCCGCCCGCCCGCGACGACCTCGGCCCCCGCCGCCTGCCCAGCTACTGACCCCGGCATCGCGGCCCCCGGCGCCCCGTAGGATGGAGGACATGGCGAAGACCGGTACGACGACCCAGGGGCTGCGCGCGGCGATCGAGCGCAGCGGCTACTACCCGGCCCTCGTGGCCGAAGCGGTGGAGGCCGCTGTAGGCGGCGAGCCGGTCGCCTCCTACCTGGTGCACCAGGAGACGACGTTCGACTCCAACGAGGTGCGCCGGCACGTCACGGTCCTCGTCCTCACCGGCAACCGCTTCATCGTCAGCCACACCGACGAGCAGGCCGCCGACACCACCTCGCCGGCGCCGTACGCCACCACCTCCACCGAGTCGGTCAAGCTCGACCGGATCTCCTCCGTCGTGGTCAGCCGCGTCGTCGCCAACCCGGAGAAGTACGTTCCGGGCACCCTGCCGCGCGAGGTCGTCCTGACCATCGGCTGGGGCGCCGTGTCCCGCATCGACCTGGAGCCGGCCGCCTGCGGCGACCCGAACTGCGAGGCCGACCACGGCTACACCGGCAACACCACCGCCGACGACCTGAGCCTGCGCGTCAGTGAGGCCGGCGACGGTCCGGACACCGTGCGCCAGACGCTGGCGTTCGCCCAGGCGCTCTCCGAAGCGACCGCCGCGGCCGCCCGCTGATGGCGCAGCCCGCCTGGTCCGACCCGGTTCCGCTCGACCTGGACACCGCCCCCGTCCCCGAGTACGGCGCCGGTTCGCTCGCCGACCTCCTGCCGACCCTGGCGGCGGGCATGGAGGTTCCCGGTACGACCGCCACGATCCCCGAGCTCACGCCCGCCGACCGGAACTGCGTGTTCCTGATCGACGGTCTCGGCTGGGAGCAGATCAAGGCGCACCCGGAGGAGGCCCCGTACCTCCACTCCCTGCTCGGCAGCTCGCGCGGCGGCACGGGCCGCCCGCTCACGGCGGGTTTCCCCGCCACCACCGCGACCTCCCTCGCCTCGGTCGGCACCGGCCTGCCGCCCGGCGCGCACGGCCTGCCCGGCTACACCGTCCGCGACCCCGCCACCGGCGCGCTGATGAACCAGCTGCGCTGGAAGCCGTGGACCGACCCGCACGTCTGGCAGCCGTACCCCACGGTCTTCCAGCTCGCCGACGCCGCGGGCGTGCACACCGCGCAGGTGTCCTCGCCCGATTTCCAGCACACCCCGCTGACGAAGATCGCCCTGAGCGGCGGCACCTTCCGCGGCAGGCTCACCGGCGAGGACCGGATGGACCTGGCCGCCGCCGAACTGGCCGCCGGTGACCGCTCGCTCGTCTACACGTACTACAGCGAGGTCGACGGCAAGGGCCACCGCTTCGGCATCGACTCGGACGCCTGGCGCGGCCAGCTGATGTACGTCGACCGGCTCGCCCAGCGCCTCGCGGAGCAGCTCCCGCCCCGCTCGGCGCTGTATGTCACCGCCGACCACGGCATGATCGACATCCCCTTCGACGAGGAGTCGCGCATCGACTTCGACGAGGACTGGGAGCTGGGCGCCGGTGTCGCCCTGCTGGGCGGCGAGGGCCGGGCCCGGCACGTGTACGCCGTCCCGGGAGCCGAGAACGACGTGCTCACCGTCTGGCGCGAGGTGCTCGGCGAGCAGTTCTGGGTGGCGGGCCGGGACGAGGCGATCGAGGCCGGCTGGTTCGGTCCGGCGGTCGACGAGCGGGTGTACGGACGCATCGGCGACGTCGTCGCGGCGGCTCACGACGACGTCGTGGTCGTCGCGTCACGCCGCGAGCCGCACGAGTCAGCGATGGTGGGCATGCACGGTTCCATGACGGCCGCCGAGCAGCTCGTCCCGCTCATCGAAGTCCGCTCGTAACCTCCGCATCCCCCGCGTCCCGCGCACAGACCCGAAAGGCCCGCAACCCCTCATGCCCGAGCTGGTGTTCTTCTCCGGAACGATGGACTGCGGAAAGAGCACCCTTGCTCTGCAGATCGGTCACAACCGGTCGGCAAGGGGGCTCCAGGGCCTGATCTTCACGCGGGACGACCGGGCGGGGAAGGGGAAGCTGTCCTCCCGGCTCGGCCTGGTGACGGAGGCGGTCGAGGCGGGGCCGGGCATGGACCTGTACGCCTACGTCGTGGCCGAGCTGGAGCAGGGCGGCAGGATCGACTACCTGATCGTCGACGAGGCGCAGTTCCTCGCGCCGGAGCAGATCGACCAACTGGCCCGCGTGGTCGACGACCTGGGCATGGACGTCTACGCCTTCGGCATCACCACCGACTTCCGCACCAGGCTGTTCCCCGGCTCCCAGCGCCTGATCGAACTGGCGGACCGGATAGAGGCGCTCCAGGTCGAGGCGATGTGCTGGTGCGGGGCGCGCGCCACGCACAACGCCCGCACCGTGGGCGGCGAGATGGTGGTCGAGGGCGAACAGGTCGTCGTCGGCGACGTGAACCGCCCGGCCGCGGAGGTCGGCTACGAAGTGCTGTGCCGACAGCACCACCGCAAGCGCATGACCGGTGCCACGGCCGGGGCAGCCGCGCTGTCCCCCGACGTACTGCCGGTCCCCTCCGCCTGACGCCGGCTGCGGCGAGGGGGGCGCCGGGCAGCGGCCACCGCGTCCGTCCGCCACCACCGGGGCCGTACCCGGACCCCGGGTACGGCCGTCGCGTGCCTCGGGTGCGAGGTGGCGGCCGCTCCCGTAGCGACGACGCGGCGCAGGGACACCCTGTCCTCCCGCACCGCCTCCGTCAGCCGGTCGCCGTCGTCACGAGCGTGAACACCGCGCCCTCCGGGTCCGACACGCACGCCGCCCGGCCCGTGGCGGCGTCGTGGGGCGGTCGCAGCACGTGCCCGCCCAGTTCCGTCAGCAGTTGGACGGACCCGTCGGTGTCCGTCACCTCGAAGTACGTCATCCAGTGCGCGCCGCGGTCGCGCGGCAGGGCCTGGCCCACGCCCCGTACGGAGGCGACGGGCCGGCCGTCGAGACGCAGCGTCAGCCGGTCGAACTCGGCCGAGGCCCCCGCCTCCACGTCGTGGCCGAACACCGCCGAGTAGAACTTGCCGACGGTCGCCGTCTCACGGGTCATCAGCTCGTTCCAGACCGGCGTGCCGTGGGCGCCGGCGATCGCCGTGCCGAGATGGGCCGCGGCCTGCCACACACCGAAGACCGCGCCCCCCGGATCGGACGCGATCGCCATCCGGCCGGCGTCCCCCGCGTCGAGCGGCCCGACCCCGACCGTGCCGCCGTGGCTCCGGATCGACTCGGCCGTGACACCGGCGTCCTCGCTGGCGAAGTACGGCGTCCAGGCGATGGGCAGATGCCGGTCGGGCGGCAGTTGTCCGATGCCCGCGATCTCCCGGCCGTCGATCAGCGCCCGCACGTACGGGCCGAGCTGCTGCGGTCCCGGCCGGAACTCCCAGCCGAACAGGGCTCCGTAGAATTCCTGCGTGGTGGCCAGGCCGTGCACCATCAGACTCACCCAGCAGGGCGCACCGGGCGTCCGCCGCCGGGTCGCTGCCTCGGTCATCGTCACTCTCTCCTCGGACCATCGTGGTGGTCGTGCGGGAACGGGCGCCCGGTGCCGAAGCCGTGAAGGGGCGCGCCCGTGCAGATGCTTGCACCACCTGTCGTGCCGCGCGTCCCGGCCGCGCCGCTTTCTCTGGGTTCCCGTGGGAGAATGCCCGTTTTGGCATCCCCCATCCCGTTTCGGCTCCTTGGCCGTACGGTGTCGGTCGCACTGGGGGCTGCGCAAGGATGGCACCTATGAATGCCATCATCACCGCAGCCGAACTCACCGGCGAGCTGGCCGGAGACCGTCCGCCGGTACTCCTCGACGTCCGCTACCAGTTGGGCGGACCGCACGGCCGCCCCGCGTACGAGGAGGGGCACATCCCCGGGGCCGTCTTCGTCGACCTCGAAGCGGAACTCGCCGATCCGCCCGGTGCGCGAGGCCGCCACCCGCTCCCCGGTGTCGAGGAGTTCGGTGCGGTCATGCGCCGCGCGGGCGTGCGCCACGACACCCCCGTCGTCGTGTACGACGGCGGCCAGGGCTGGGCCGCGGCGCGGGCCTGGTGGATGCTGCGCTGGACGGGCCACCCCGACGTACGGGTCCTGGACGGCGGCCTCGCCCTCTGGACCGGCCCGGTCGAGACGGAGGTCCCGGTTCCGGCGACCGGCGACTTCAAGCCAGTCCCCGGAGCCGTGCCGCTCCTGGACGCCGACGGCGCCGCCGAACTGGCCCGTACCGGTCTGCTGCTCGACGCCCGGGCGGGTGAACGGTACCGGGGCGAGGTGGAGCCGATCGACCGCGTGGCCGGCCACATCCCGGGCGCGGTCTCGGCCCCGACCACGGAGAACGTCGGCCCGGACGGCCGCCTGCTCCCGGCCTCCGAACTGGCCGCCCGCTTCACGTCTCTCGGCGCCGGGGGGGACCGCCCGGTCGGCGTCTACTGCGGGTCCGGCGTCTCGGCCGCCCAGGAGGTCCTGGCCTTGGAAGTCGCGGGAATCCCGGCGGCGCTGTACGTCGGCTCGTGGTCGGAGTGGTCCGCCGACGCGTCCCGCCCGGTGGCCACCGGAGCCGAGCCCCGGTAGAGCCGGCGGACCGGGAAAAGCCGGTAATCGGGGTAACTCCGCATGCCTGGGGGCCCGTACGCGATTCGTACGGGCCCCTTCGCTCAAGGCGTCTAGTCCTGCTTCTTGCGACGCGTGCCGAACACGATCTCGTCCCAGCTCGGTACGGCCGCCCGCCGTCCGGGACGCACCCCGTCGGCCTCCGCCTGCCGGTCCGTCGTACCGGTGAGCCGGTCGCGGTGCCCGGCGACGGCACGCGGCATGAGCACATCGGCGTACGCCGCGCCCGCTCCGGAGGCCGCGGACGCCGCGGGCTCCTCCGCCTCCGGCTCCTGTGCCGCGTCGGGCTCGGTCGGCGGCTCGGGCGGCGGGGCGGCGCGCTCCGGCACCACCATGTCGCCCCGGAAGCTCGGTACTGCCTCCAGCAGGCTGGTCAGCGAATCCCGTTCGCCCGGGCCGCCTTCGTCCGCGTCGGCGGAGGGCGCGGCGGGCCGTTCCTGCTGCCGGTCGAGCGAGCGGTCGAGGGGCCGGTCCCTGGGCAGCCGCGCGATCCTGGGCACGAACGGGAAGCTCGGCTCCGGCGCGGCGGCCGTGTCGTCCGTCTCGCCGATCAGCGCGCGCGCCTCGTCGTCCACGGCCTGCACGAGCCGCCGGGGCGGGTCGTACGTCCAGCTCGCGGAATGCGGCTCGCCCGCCACGCGGTAGACCAGCAGGACTTCCCAGGTGCCGTCGTCACGCCGCCAGGAGTCCCACAGGACCGTTTCCTTGTCGGCTCCGCGCAGCAACAGCCGCTCCTGCACCGCCTCGCCGAGCTGCGGCCCGGTCCCGGTGTTCTCCCCGGGGCGGCGTACCGGCGTCTTGCGCGCGCGCTCGGCCATGAAGGCGCGCTCGGCGAGCACCGGTCCCTCGAAGCGGCGTACGCGGTCCACGGGGATGCCGGCGTGCTGGGCGACCTCCTCCGCGGAGGCACCGGCTCGTATACGCGCCTGGATGTCGCGAGGCCGGAGGTGGCTCTCCACCTCGATCTCGATCTGGCCGAGGCGGGCGCGGTCGTTGCGCACCGCGGCACGCAGCCGCTCATCGATCGGAAGCGTGTACTCCGTGCTGTCAGCAGCCTTCAGCACCAGTCGTGTGCCGTCATTGGAGACGGCCACGACACGCAGTTCGGGCATGGGAACCTCCCGGGTGGTGCCTGCCGACGTCACGTGCGTCGCTGCTTCCGCTAGTCGAGTGTGGCCTGCCCGGGTGCAGCCTGCCACAACCTTGC
The DNA here is from genome assembly GCF_053610585.1 of Streptomyces sp. NPDC054887. NCBI lineage: Bacteria > Bacillati > Actinomycetota > Actinomycetes > Kitasatosporales > Streptomycetaceae > Streptomyces > Streptomyces sp. NPDC054887. The sequence continues at coordinate 117,585 of NZ_JBSGYQ010000002.1, forward strand.
CCCGTTGCCCGGCGTGTCGGGCATCAGCCCGGGATCGCCGTTATGGCACGGTTACCGTTTCGCCACTCATGGTGACCGCCTCGTCACCGTGAGCAGCGGGCGCCCGCGGTGGAGGCCGGACCCAGGGCTCGCCACAGTACTCCATTCGGGCCATCGGGGTGGACCGGCGCGCCACCGAAGTTCTCGTGCGGTACGGGAGTTGATGTTCCCTCCCTGCCGCCACAACCCCTCTCAAGTGGCCTCCTTCACAGAATTCCCCTAAACGGAACTATCTACTTCGCCCAAATGTCCCTTCCTGGTGCGGGGTGAAACAGATGGGCCAGATGGGTGAGATGGGTATTCAGAGGCTGAGCACGGACGGGACGCCCGGGGCCGAGAGGGAGGAGCCGAAGAATCCGCGACTCGACCTGAGTGTGGCTCAGGTCGCGGGCAGCGCGGTCGCCGCGGTCGTGGGGGCCGTACTGGCGTCCAAGCTCGGCGTGTACGGGACGATCGTCGGCGCCGGAGTGGTCAGCGTCGTCGCGACCAGCGGCGGCACGCTCTTCCAGCACCTCTTCCGGCGCACCGGGGAACAGCTCCGCGAGGTCACCGTCCACGCCAGGCCGAAGGGCCGTCAGGTCCCGGCGCGTGGGCCGGGAGGCGAGGGCGGGTGGACGAGGGTGCCGCCCACCGTCGCAGTCCCGGCCGTCCCGACCGACGGACGGTTCAACGACCCCACCACGCACGGCACGCGGGTCCGGGGCTGGAAGCGGTCCCTGGTCGCGGCCCTGGTCGTCTTCGTCGTGGCGATGGGGGGCATCACGGCGTACGAGCTGGTGTCGGGCGGTGACCTCAGCGGCGGCCGGGGGAGCACGGTGGGCAACGTCCTGCGCGGCGGCGAACAGCACCGCGGGAAGACCCCGCCGTCGCCGTCGCCGTCCGAGCGGTCTCCCGGCGTTCCGCCGGCCTCCGGCACCGAGGCCCCCGGCCGGGACTCCGGCGCCACCGGTACGGAGGGGGGAGGCGCCGGCGCCTCGCCGGACACCGCTTTCCCGGCGCCCCCGGATCCCGCGACGACGCCGCCCGCGACGCCGGACGGCGGGGCGAGCCGTTCCCCGGCCTCGCCCCCCACGCCCACGCCTTCGGCCGGTGCCGGTGACGACACGGCCGGTGACGCGGACGGGGGCGCCACGGACGACGGCACGGCAGACGGCGACGCCCCGGACGGTGACCCGTCCCCGTAGAAGACGGCGCCACGTTCTGTAGACGACGGCGCCCCGTTCTGTAGACGACGGCGCTCCGTTCCGCGGCAGGGGGCGCCCCGTTCCCGTGAATGGGCCGGGCGGCCGTCCCGGCCCGCTAGTCGCCCAGGACCCGGCGCAGGTAGTCGTTGGCGAAGAGGCGCTGCGGGTCGAGGCGGTCGCGCAGCGCCGTGAACTCGGCGAAACGCGGGTACGCCCCGGCCAGGTACTCCGCGTCGCGCGTGTGCACCTTCCCCCAGTGCGGCCGTCCGCCGTGCGCCGTCATGATGCGCTCGACCGCGGTGAAGTACGCCTGGTACGGCGTCCCCCGGTAGAGGTGCACCGCGATGTACGCCGTGTCCCGGCCGGACGCCGTGGAGAGCGTGATGTCGTCCGCCGGGGCCGTGCGTACCTCCACCGGGAAGCTGACGCGCAGGGGCGAGCGTTCGATGAGCGCCTTCACCTCGCGCAGCGCCGCGACGGCCGCCTCGCGCGGAACGGCGTACTCCATCTCCATGAAGCGCACCCGGCGCGGACTGGTGAACACCTTGTAGGGGATGTCCGTGTACGTACGGGCGGAGAGCGCGCGGCTGGAGACCTTGGCGATCGCGGGAACGGCCGCGGGGAAGACGCGCCCCACCGAACAGGCCACCTGGAAGACGCCGTTGGACAGCAGCTCGTCCTCCACCCAGGCGCTGACGCGGCCGGGCGGGGCGGCGGGGCCCGCGCTGCGGTTGTTGCGCTTGGTGTTGCAGTTGCCCGTGTGCGGGAACCAGTAGAACTCGAAGTGCTCGTTCTCGGCGTACAGCTCGTCGAACTCGGCCGTGACCCGGTCGAACGGCATCGGCTCCTCGCGCGCCGTCAGCAGGAAGATCGGCTCCACGGCGAAGGTGATGGCCGTGACGACGCCCAGCGCGCCGAGCCCCACCCGGGCCGCGGCGAAGATCTCCCGCTCTTCGGCGGTCCCCTCGTCCGAGCAGGTGAGCAGTGAACCGTCCGCCAGGACGAGTTCCATGGCGCGGATCTGCGCGGCCGTCGCGGCCGAGTCGCGCCCCGTGCCGTGCGTTCCGGTGCTGGTCGCGCCGGCGACCGTCTGCTCCATGATGTCGCCCATGTTGGTGAGCGACAGGCCCTCCCTGGCGAGCGCCACGTTCAGACGCCGGAGCGGAGTGCCCGCCTCCACGGTCACGGTCCCGGCCTGGCGGTCGATCGCGCGAATGCCGGTCAGCAGATCGGGGCGTATCAGCACGCCGTCGGTCGCGGCGACCGCGGTGAAGGAGTGGCCGGTGCCGGCCGGCTTGACCTTGAGGCCGTCCTCGGCCGCCCTCCGCACGGCCTCGGCCAGCTCCTCGGCCGAGGCGGGGGTCACCTCCCGCGCCGGGCGGGCGGTGACGTTCCCCGCCCAGTTACGCCACGTGCTCGCTGTCCTGGACGCCGTCCTCGATGTGCCGGCCATCAGTCCCGTGCCCTCCCCGCGTCGGTGCCGGCGTGCGCAGCCGGCGATACCCAAGGAACGCCACGAGGGCCGCGAGAACTCCCGACGCGACGGGCACCGCGTACCCCGCGTCCGCTCCCGCCGCGTCGACCACCCAGCCTGCGGCCGAGGAACCGAGAGCGACGCCGACGGCGAGCCCGGTCCCTGTCCAGGTCATGCCCTCGGTCAGTTTGGTGCGCGGTACGTGCTGCTCGATGAGAGCCATGGTGGTCACCATCGTGGGTGCGATGGAAAGGCCCGCGACAAAGAGCGCCACGGCCAGCAACGGCAAGTTCCCGGCCAGTAGGAGGGGGATCATACTCACGGCCATCGCGCAGACGCCCACCAGCCACCGCGTGGACGCCCGCCCCTTGAGATGGAGCAGGCCGAAGACCGCTCCCGCGAGGCACGAGCCGAGCGCGTACACGGCGAGCACCAGGCTGGCCGCCGCCTTGTGGCCCTGCTCCTCGGCGAACGCGACCGTCACCACGTCGATCGACCCGAAGATCGCGCCGACGGCCACGAAGGTGGCCACCAGCACCTGGAGGCCGCGCGAGGCCAGCGCGGAGCCCCCGGTGTGCTCGTCGCGCGGATGCGGGACGGGCTCGGTGGCGCGCTGGGCGGTCAGCCAGAAGACGCCCACCGTGAGGAAGACGGCGGCCAGCAGCGGACCGGCTTCCGGGAACCACGCGGTCGACAGTCCGATGGAGATGATCGGGCCGAAGATGAAGCAGACCTCGTCGGCGATGGACTCCCAGGAGTACGCCGTGTGGAGCTCGCGCGGGGAGCCCCGGTAGATCTCGGCCCAGCGCGCGCGGACCATCGAGCCGACGCTCGGGACGCACCCGGCGCCCGCCGCGAAGACGAACAGCGTCCAGTCGGGCGCGCCCTGCTGGGCGCAGAGGAGCAGCCCCGTGACGGCGGCCACCGCCACCAGCGTGGCCGGACGCAGGACGCGGCGCTGCCCGTACCGGTCGACGTAACGCGATATCTGCGGCCCCATGACCGCGGCCGCCATGGCGAGCGTGGCCGAGAGGGCTCCCGCCAGCCCGTACCGGCCGGTGAGCTCGGAGATCATGGTGACGATGCCGATGCCCATCATGGAGATCGGTATCCGGCCGAAGAAACCGGCAACGGAGAACGCCTTGGTGCCTGGGGTGGCGAAGATCGCGCGGTACGGACTGGGCAAGGGACGCTCCGGTAAGGCGTATAGGTGGAACTTGCATCTTACGGTCGCTCCGACGCGCGCCGCACGGCGGTTTCACCGCCGCCGCGCGCGAGTGGCAGGATCGTTCCCATGCCCGATCAGCGCGATCCAGCCCCTTACGACGCCCTGCTGCTTCTCTCCTTCGGCGGCCCCGAAGGCCCGGACGACGTGGTCCCGTTCCTGGAGAACGTCACCCGTGGCCGCGGCATCCCCAAGGAGCGCCTCAAGGAGGTGGGGCAGCACTACTTCCTCTTCGGCGGCGTCAGCCCGATCAACGAGCAGAACCGCGCGCTCCTCGACGCCCTGCGCAAGGACTTCGCCGAGCACGGTCTGGACGGACTGCCGGTCTACTGGGGCAACCGCAACTGGGCTCCGTACCTCGTCGACACCCTGCGCGAGATGGCCGCGGACGGCCGCCGCCGTATCGCCGTGCTCGCCACGAGCGCGTACGCCTCGTACTCCGGCTGCCGCCAGTACCGCGAGAACCTCGCCGAGGCCCTCGCCACGCTGGAGGCCCAGGGGATCGAGCCGCCGCGCATCGACAAGCTGCGGCACTACTTCAACCACCCGGGTTTCGTACGCCCCATGGTCGACGGGGTCCTCAAGTCCCTGGGCGAGCTGGACGAGGGCGTACGGGCCGGGGCGCACCTCGCCTTCACGACCCACTCCATCCCCACGGCCGCAGCGGACGCCTCCGGGCCGGTGGAGGAGCACGGCGACGGCGGCGCATACGTCGCCGAGCACCTGGACGTCGCCCGGCTGGTCGCGGAGGCGGTACGGGAGGAGACCGGCGTCGCGCACCCCTGGCAGCTCGTCTACCAGTCGCGCAGCGGGGCCCCGCACACCCCGTGGCTGGAACCGGACATCTGCGACCACCTGGAGGAGCGGCACGCCGCGGGCGTGCCCGCCGTCGTGATGGTGCCGATCGGCTTCGTGTCGGACCACATGGAGGTCCTGTACGACCTGGACACCGAGGCCACCGCGAAGGCCGCTGAACTCGGCCTGCCGGTCCGCCGCTCCGCGACCGTGGGCGCCGACCCGCGCTTCGCCGCCGCCGTGCGCGAGCTGCTCCTCGAGCGGGCCGCCGCCGAGCGGGGGTTCGTCGTGGAGCGGTGCGCGCTGGGGGCGCTGGGCGCGAGCCACGACGTGTGCCCGGTCGGGTGCTGCCCGGCCAGGTCGCCCAAGCCCGCGGCCGCGGGCGCCGACAGCCCGTACGCCTGAACCGAGGAGAGCCGTGACCGACCCCCTTGCGACCGAACTGCTCGACATCGCCCTTCGGGCCGCGCGGCGGGCCGGAGCGCTGCTGCGGGACGGGCGGCCGGCCGATCTCGGCGTGGCCGCCACCAAGTCCAGCCCCATCGACGTCGTCACCGAGATGGACCTCGCGGCCGAGAAGCTGATCACCGGCTTCCTCGCCGACCACCGGCCCGACGACGGGGTCCTCGGCGAGGAGGGCGCGAGCACTGAGGGCACCAGCGGTGTCCGGTGGGTGGTCGACCCGCTCGACGGCACGGTGAACTACCTGTACGGACTCCCGACTTGGGCCGTGTCCATCGCGGCCGAGGTGGACGGCGAGACGGTGGTGGGGGTCGTGGCGGCGCCGATGCGCGGCGAGACGTACCACGCGGTACGGGGCGGCGGCGCGTACGCCGGCGCCACGGCGCTCAAGGCGCGGCCCGCGCCGCCGCTCGACCAGGCACTGGTCTCCACCGGCTTCAACTACGTCACGACGGTGCGCCGCCACCAGGCGGACGTGGCGCAGCGGCTGATCCCGCTGCTGCGGGACATCCGGCGCGGCGGGTCGGCGGCGATCGACCTGTGCGACGTGGCCGCCGGCCGTCTTGACGGGTACTACGAGCGCGGGCTCAGCCCCTGGGACTACGCCGCGGGGGCCCTGATCGCCCGGGAGGCGGGCGCGCTGACCGGTGGGCGGCCCGGTGAGCGCCCCTCGGGCGAACTCACGGTCGCGGCATCACCCGGCGTCTTCGAGCCGCTCCAGGCCCTTCTGGAGGACTTCGGCGCCTGGCACGACTGAACTGCTCCGACGCGGCCCGCCGCACGGCAGCGAGGGCCCCGGCGCCTGCCCGGCGCCGGGGCCCTCGTGACGTGCTTCAACGTGCTCCGAACGGACGGGCGGGGCAGGTCACGCGCTCGCGGCGGTCACCTGTACGCCGTGTTCCGCGGCGAGGCGGTGCAGGTCCTCGAGCTCCGCCTGCTCCACCTCCGCCAGGAAGTCGTCGCCCGTCTCACGAGCCGTCGTGAGGTCGGATTCCGTGGCCTTTATGCGCTGCAGCAGGCCTGCGGTGAAAGCGTCCATGGGTTGCGCCCCCTCGTCATGGGTCGGCGGCACGGGGGTGTGCCGGGGGTGGGGTGGGGTCGATCACGTGGCGTGCCGAATACGGGGCGTGATCGCGGGTGTGCAGTCGTCCTCCCCGCAGCCCGCCTCAGGAAAACCTCAACTCGCCCGGGAATCATGGAAATCCCCCCTCACGGCCGTCCGCCGGGTCTTTCCGGCCCTACCGCCTTACCGCCGGTTTATGGCCGAAAGGGGCAGGATGGCAGCACACATCGATCGGACACACCTGCCCGCGTGGGCAGTCGGCGGAAGGATTTACGACGTGCGCGTACTCGTCGTCGAGGACGAGCAGCTGCTCGCCGATGCGGTGGCCACCGGACTGCGCCGGGAGGCCATGGCCGTCGACGTCGTGTACGACGGAGCGGCCGCCCTGGAACGCATCGGGGTGAACGACTACGACGTCGTCGTGCTCGACCGGGACCTCCCGCTGGTGCACGGGGACGACGTCTGCCGCAAGATCGTCGAGCTGGGCATGCCCACCCGCGTCCTGATGCTCACCGCCTCCGGCGACGTCAGCGACCGCGTGGAGGGCCTGGAGATCGGCGCCGACGACTACCTGCCGAAGCCGTTCGCCTTCAGCGAGCTGACCGCGCGGGTACGGGCCCTCGGGCGCCGTACCACGGTCGCGCTGCCCCCCGTCCTGGAGCGCTCCGGCATCAAGCTCGACCCGAACCGCCGCGAGGTCTTCCGTGACGGCCAGGAGATCCAGCTCGCCCCGAAGGAGTTCGCGGTGCTGGAGGTGCTGATGCGCAGCGAGGGAGCCGTCGTGTCGGCCGAGCAGCTGCTGGAGAAGGCCTGGGACGAGAACACCGACCCGTTCACCAACGTCGTGCGGGTCACCGTCATGACGCTGCGCCGCAAGCTCGGGGAGCCGCCGGTCATCGTCACCGTGCCCGGCTCCGGCTACCGGATCTGACGCGCCGTGGCCGCCACCCCGGCGCCCCCCGCGGCGCCGCCGAAACCCACCTGGGACCCGAGGGAGCAGGAACCCTCGTTCCCCTGGCTCCGCCCGACCATCCGGATACGGCTCACGCTGCTGTACGGCGGGATGTTCCTGATCGCCGGCATCCTGCTGCTCTCGATCATCTACCTGCTCGCCGCCCAGGCGCTCGCCGTCGGCAGCGACCTGCCGTTCAAGATCGTGAGCGGCCGGGTCGAGAGCACCGTGTGCGATCTCCAGGACCTGCCGAACCAGCCCTCGCCCGAGCAGTTCAACGCGGCGATGAACGCCTGCGTCAACCACCAGCGGCAGCAGGCGCTCGACGAGCTGCTCAGCCGCTCGCTGCTCGCCCTGCTCGGGCTCAGCGTCATCGCCTTCGCCTTCGGATACGCGATGGCGGGACGCGTCCTCTCGCCGCTCGGCAGGATCACGCGTACGGCCCGCCGGGTGGCCGGCACCGACCTGACCCGGCGGATCGAGCTGGACGGCCCGGACGACGAGCTGAAGGAGCTCGCCGACACCTTCGACGAGATGCTCGACCGGCTGGAGCGGGCGTTCACCGCCCAGCAGCGGTTCGTCGGAAACGCGTCGCACGAGCTGCGCACGCCGCTGGCGATCAACCGGACGCTGCTCGAGGTCCACCTGTCGGACCCGGGGGCGCCGCCCGAGCTCCAGCAGCTCGGCAAGACGCTGCTGGCCACCAACGAGCGCAGCGAGCAGCTCGTGGAGGGTCTGCTGCTGCTCGCCAGCAGCGAGAACCAGATCGTCGAGCGCAAGCCGGTGGACCTGGCCGAGGTCGCCTCGCGCGCCCTCGACCAGGCGCACGGCGAGGCGTCGGCCAAGGGCGTGGAGATCAGGGGCGAGCGCGCGCCCGCCGTCGTGCAGGGCAACGGCGTACTGCTGGAGCGGATCGCTCTCAACCTGGTGCAGAACGCCGTGCGCTACAACGTGGCCGAGGACGGCTGGGTCGAGGTCACCACCGAGGTCGCCCACGGACAGGCGCTCCTGGTCGTGTCGAACACGGGTCCCGTGGTTCCCGCGTACGAGGTGGACAACCTCTTCGAGCCGTTCAGGCGGTTGCGGACCGAGCGCACCGGCAGTGACAAGGGCGTGGGTCTCGGCCTCTCGATCGCGCGCAGCGTCGCGAGGGCCCACGGAGGCCGTATCATCGCGGAGCCCCGCGAGGGCGGTGGCCTCGTCATGCGCGTAACGCTTCCGGTCTGAGGTGTTTCGTGCAGCCACGCGGCTGTTCGCTTTAAGCGGAATTTTCGGGACCCCGCCAAGGTCTGCCTGTGTGTGTTCGATCACAGGCTCCGATATCCCGCCGTCCACGCTCCGTGATCGCGAACTTCCCCGGAAAACCGGGAAAAGTCCGGGTTTCCGGGGGGTTGAACTACGGGAAGTACACGAGGTGGCGCTCGCGAAGTACGGCATGAGGACCGTGTACGGTCCCGATCGCCATCCAAACCGGCCGCCACTACGGGGATCGGTTGGGTGTCGATTGAGTAACAGACCTTGATGTGAGGCAAAATCTCCGCCTCAGGTCGGGCACAAGTCCGGCCTCTCACGCGTTACGTGCGCTGAGACACCGCAACTACCCAGAGGGGGAGAGCGACAGTGGCAACGGATTACGACACCCCACGCAAGACCGATGACGACGTCGATTCGGACAGCCTTGAAGAGCTCAAGGCCCGTCGGAGCGACAAGACGGCATCGGCCGTTGACGTGGACGAATTCGAGGCGGCGGAAGGGCTCGAACTGCCCGGCGCCGACCTGTCCAACGAAGAGCTCGCCGTACGCGTCCTGCCCAAGCAGGCCGACGAGTTCACCTGCATGAGCTGCTTCCTGGTGCACCACCGCAGCCAGCTGGCCAGGGAGAAGAACGGTCAGCCGATCTGCCGCGACTGCGACTAGGGACGGCCGGCCGTGGCAGGCGCGACACCGTCCTGGAAGAAGCGCTTCCGGCGCAAGGATTCGCCGGAGGCGCCGCACGACGTGAGCGCGGCCGTCGGCGCACGTGACGACGAGCGGGGCCTGCCGGCCTCGCTCGAAACGGCGGAAGGGCCCAGCACGCGGGCCCGGCGCCTGGCGGCTGTCCGGCAGGGCGTACGGAAGGGCGGCGAGGGCGCGAAGGCCGGCATCGGCCATCTCGCCGACCGGGTCATCGAGATCGCGCCGCGCGTTCCCGTACGCGACCTGCCGACCCTGCGCAGGCACTTCCCGGGCCTCGGCCCGGAACAGATCGCGGACAAGCTGGTGGCGGGCGCGGCCAACGCGACCTCCACCGTGGGGGCGGGCATCGGCGCCGCGGCCATGCTGCCCGTACCCCCCGCCATGCCGGCCGAGCTGGCCGCCGAGATCACCGGCGTCGCCGCGATCGAGCTGAAGCTCATCGCGGAACTGCACGAGGTCTACGGCCTGCGGCCGTCCGGCGGGCTGGCCCAGCGCAGCACCGCCTACCTCACCTCCTGGACCCAGGAGCGGGGCATCGACGTGTCCAAACCGGCCACGTACAACACGGCGCTCGGCACCCAGATGAAGCGCCAGCTCCGGCAGCAGATCATGAAGCGCATGGTCCGAAACCTGCCGAACCTCATGCCGTTCATGGTCGGCGCCGCCGTCGGCGCCGTGATGAACCGCCGCGACACCAGGAACCTCGCCGAGCGCATCCGCAAAGACCTGCGCGCCGCGCAGATTCCGTGGGACGCGCTGCCCGACCTGCCTCCCCTGGAGAAGCCGCGGCAACCCCAGATCGAGCTGGGGCCCGGTCGCGGGGAACCGGAGAGCTAGCCGGCCCGTACGGCCGCCAGGGCCGCTGCCAGGCCCTCGGGGTCGCGCGTCGAGAGGTACAGGTACGGCGTCGGATCGGCCGGGTCGGTGACCTCGACGCGCAGCGCCCGCGGGATGTAGCTGCGCAGCAGCATGTGGGCGCGCGTGTCCGCCTTGTGCGACCGCCAGGCCCGGGCCTCCTCGGCGTCCAGCACCTCGGCCCCGCCCAGCGCGGAGACCGGGATGCGGGCGTCACCGGCGATCAGCGCGTCCCCGACCACCCGGATCTGCTGCGAGCCGTACGTGCTGACGCCCGCCGCGGCCAGCGCTCCGGCGCCCACCAGCCCGCCCAGCATCGGCAGCAGGCCGAGCGGCAGCAGCATCAGTCCGCCCGCGACGCCGATGAGGCCGGCGATGATCCACCAGGAGCGGGGGGCGGTCAGGCGTTCTGCGTACTGCGGGGCGGAAGGCTGCATGAAACCAAGCTTGGCACGGCGCGACCCGCGCCTACCCGCGCGGGTAAGGTCTGCGCCTGTGAGTACTGAGAACGCCCGGGAGGCGGCCCCCGGGCCCGCGTCCCTCAAGCCCCCGGCCGACGCCGCGGCCCCGGTCCGGCACCCCGACGCACCGCCGCCCGGAGAGCTGCTCGGAGCGCACTACGAGCACTGCTTCGGATGTGGCGGAGGCCAGCCCCACGGGCTGCACCTCCAGGCCCGGGCCGGCGAGGGCGTGCGCGTCTCGGCCGAGTTCACGGTCAGGACGGCCCACCAGGGGGCTCCCGGCCTCGCGCACGGCGGCGTACTGGCCACGGCGCTCGACGAGACGCTCGGCTCGCTGAACTGGCTTCTGCGGGTGATCGCGGTGACCGGCCGGCTGGAGACCGACTTCGTGCGTCCCGTGCCGGTGGACACCGTGCTGCACCTCGACGCCGAGGTGACCGCGGTCCACGGCCGCAAGATCTACTCCACGGCGACCGGACGCATCGGAGGCCCCGACGGGCCCGTGGCGGTCCGCGCCGAAGCCCTTTTCATCGAAGTCAAGGTCGACCACTTCATCGAGAACGGACGCCCGGAGGAGATCCGGGCGGCCATGGCCGACCCCGATCAGGCCAGGCGCGCCCGCGCCTTCGAGGTGAACCCGTGACCCGTGAGCCCGTAGACGTGCTGATCCGCCGGGTCGACCCGGACGTACCCCTGCCTTCGTACGGGCATCCGGGTGACGCGGGAGCCGATCTGGTGACGACCGAGGCCGCCGAACTGGCCCCCGGCGAGCGCGCCGTACTGCCCACCGGGGTGTCTGTCGCGCTGCCCGACGGGTACGCGGCCTTCGTGCACCCGCGATCAGGTCTCGCCGCCCGCTGCGGAGTCGCCCTCGTGAATGCCCCGGGGACGGTGGATGCCGGGTACCGTGGGGAAATCAAGGTGATCGTGGTCAATCTCGACCCGCGCGAAAACGTGCGGTTCGAGCGCTTCGACCGGATTGCCCAACTGGTCGTCCAGCAGGTCGAGAAGGTGCGCTTCCACGAGGTCGCGGAGCTTCCCGGCTCGGCGCGGGCCGAGGGGGGCTTCGGTTCCACCGGCGGTCATGCCGCCGTGGGCGGCCGGGCGGGTGGGAATCGATACGCATCGGTCGTATCCGACCGGGAAGGACAGTGACGTGTTCGGACGTCGCAAGAAGAGCGAATCCGCGAGGGACACAGCGGATGTGGCGGGCGAGGCCGAGCAGGTCGTCGACGACGTCGAGCCTGACGAGGCCGCGGACGGCGACGGGTCGGTACGCAGGGTGAACCTGCCGCCGGCACCCCGCCCGGACGGTCCGTGGGACGTGTCCGAGGTGATGGAGCCCGGCGAGGGCCGGGTCGACCTGGGCGGACTGTTCGTGCCCGGGGTCGAGGGCATGGAACTGCGGGTCGAGGTCGCGGGCGACGCGATCGTGGCGGCGACGGTCGTACTGCGCGACAGCGCCGTACAGCTCCAGGCTTTCGCCGCCCCCAAGAAGGAAGGCATCTGGGGAGAGGTCCGCGAGGAGATCGCCTCCGGCATCACCCAGCAGGGCGGCATCATCGACGAGGTCGAGGGCCCGCTGGGCTGGGAGCTGCGCGCGCAGGTCCCCGTACAGCTGCCGGACGGCACGGGCGGCGTCCAGATGGTCCGCTTCGTGGGCGTCGACGGGCCGCGCTGGTTCCTGCGCGGAGTGATCTCCGGCCAGGGCGCGGTGCAGCCGCAGGCCGCCGGCGTACTGGAGCACGTCTTCAAGGACACCGTGGTCGTCCGGGGCGAGGGGCCGATGGCGCCGCGCGACCCGATCGTCCTCAAGCTCCCGAACGACGCCCAGATGGTGCCCGAGGGCGTGCAGCAGGAGGAGCAGGAGGGCTCGCGCTTCTCCGGTGGCATGGGGCAGCTCCAGCGCGGTCCCGAGATCACCGAGGTGCGCTGACCCGTATCCGGCGCGACCGGTGGGCCGTACTCCCCGCGGCGGGGGTGCGGCCCACCGGCGTTCCCGGCCCCCGCCGGCGTACGCGGGCGCGTAAGAGTCTCGCCAATATGCGGCCGCACACCCGTTTCGCCGGTTTCGGGGCTGTAGCGTCACCAGGGCCGCCCCGTCGGGCCGCGGCACGCTTCTGGAGACAATGGGGCCATGGGACGCGGCAAGCTGAGGATGTACGTGGGTGCGGCGCCCGGTGTCGGCAAGACGTACGCCATGCTCAGCGAGGCCCACCGGCGGGTCGAGCGCGGCACCGACTGCGTCGTCGCCGTCGTCGAGCACCACGACCGCCCCCGCACCGAGGCCCGGCTGCGTGGGCTCGAACAGATACCCCGCCGCGAGATCGAGCACCGCTCCGCCGTCTTCACCGAGATGGACGTCGACGCGGTCCTCGAACGCCGCCCCGCCGTCGCCCTCGTCGACGAACTCGCCCACACCAACGCCCCCGGCACCCGCAACGCCAAGCGCTGGCAGGACGTCGAAGAACTGCTCCGGGCCGGCATCGACGTCATCTCCACCGTCAACATCCAGCACCTGGAGTCCCTCGGCGACGTCGTCGAGTCGATAACCGGCGTACGGCAGCGGGAGACGGTGCCCGACGAGGTCGTGCGCCGCGCCGACCAGATCGAGCTGGTCGACATGTCGCCCCAGGCCCTGCGCCGCCGCATGGCCCACGGCAACATATACAAGCCGGACAGACTCGACGCGGCGCTGTCCCACTACTTCCGTCCCGGGAACCTCACCGCGCTGCGCGAGCTGGCGCTCCTGTGGGTCGCCGACCGGGTCGACGAGTACCTCCAGCAGTACCGGGGTGAGCACAACATCCGCTCCACCTGGCAGGCGCGCGAGCGCATCGTCGTCGGCCTCACCGGCGGACCCGAGGGCCGTACGCTCATCCGCCGCGCCTCGCGCATGGCGGCCAAGGGCTCCGGCAGCGAGATCCTCGCCGTCTACATCGCCCGCAGCGACGGCCTCACCTCGGCGTCGCCCAAGGAACTCGCCGTACAGCGCACCCTCGTCGAGGATCTCGGCGGCACCTTCCACCACGTCATAGGCGACGACGTGCCCTCCGCGCTGCTGGAGTTCGCGCGCGGCGTGAACGCCACCCAGATCGTCCTGGGATCCAGCCGGCGCAAAGCCTGGCAGTACGTCTTCGGGCCGGGCGTCGGCGCCACCGTGGCCCGCGACTCCGGGCCCGACCTCGACGTCCACATCGTCACCCACGACCACGTCGCCAGGGGCCGCGGCCTGCCCGTCGCCCGCGGGGCCCGCCTCGGCCGCAGCCGGCTCCTGTCGGGAGGACTGTTCGGCGTCGCCGCGCCGGCCCTGCTCTCGCTGCTGCTCACCAGCGTGGAGAACGGCCCGGGGCTCGCCAACGACATCCTGCTCTTCCTCTTCCTGACCGTGATCGCCGCCCTGATCGGGGGGCTGCTGCCCGCCCTCGCCTCGGCCGCCGTCGGCTCACTGCTGCTGAACTACTACTTCACGCCGCCCACCCGCACCCTGACGATCGACGATCCCGAGAACCTCGTCGCCATCGTGATCTTCTTCGCGGTGGCCGTGTCCGTCGCCTCCGTGGTGGACCTGGCGGCCCGCCGCACCCACCAGGCGGCCCGCCTGCGCGCGGAGTCGGAGATCCTCTCCTTCCTCGCCGGCAGTGTGCTGCGCGGCGAGACGACGCTCGACGCCCTGCTGGAACGGGTCCGGGAGACGTTCGCCATGGAGTCCGTGGCGCTGCTCGAACGCCGGAGCGACGTCGACCCGTGGACCTGCGCCGGCAGCGTCGGCCCCCGGCCGGTGGCCCGCCCCGAGGACGCCGACGTGGACATGCCCGTCGGTGACCACATGGCGCTGGCGCTCACCGGCCGCGTCCTGCCCGCCGAGGACCGCAGGGTGCTCGGCGCGTTCGCCGCGCAGGCCGCCGTCGTACTCGACCGGCAGCGCCTGGTGGGGGAGGCGGAGGTGGCCCGCAAGCTCGCCGAGGGCAACCGCATCCGCACCGCCCTGCTCGCCGCCGTCAGCCACGACCTGCGGACACCGCTGGCCGCCATCAAGGCCGCCGTGTCGTCCCTGCGCTCCGACGACGTGGCCTGGTCGGACGCCGACGAGGCCGAACTGCTCGCCGGCATCGAGGACGGCGCCGACCGCCTCGACCACCTCGTCGGCAACCTGCTCGACATGTCCAGGCTCCAGACCGGCACGGTCACCCCGCTGATCCGCGAGACCGACCTCGACGAGGTCGTCCCGATGGCGCTGGTCGGCGTACCCGCCGAAAGCGTCGGTCTGGACATCCCCGAGACCCTGCCCATGGTGGCGGTCGATCGCGGCCTCCTGGAGCGCGCCGTCGCCAACCTCGTCGAGAACGCCGTCAAGTACAGCCCCGGCGGCGCCCCCGTCCAGGTCGCCGCCAGCGCCCTCGGCGACCGCGTCGAGCTGCGCGTCGCGGACCGCGGCCCCGGGGTCCCCGACGGCGAGAAGGACCGGATATTCGAACCGTTCCAGCGCTACGGCGACGCCCCGCGCGGCGCCGGAGTGGGCCTCGGCCTCGCCGTCGCCCGGGGCTTCGCCGAAGCCATGGGCGGCACGCTCACCGCCGAGGACACCCCCGGGGGCGGCATGACCATGATCCTGACCCTCAAGGCGGCCGCCGGGCCCGCACCGCCGCGCTCGCGCCTCCCCGCCCGGACCGCCCCGTGACCCGGTCCCGCACCCAACCCCCGGACCCCCCGTGACCCGGTCCCGCACGCACTCCCGCACTTCCCGCAGAAAGGCAGGCACTCCATGACCCGGGTGCTCGTGGTCGACGACGAGCCGCAGATCGTGCGCGCCCTCGTGATCAACCTGAAGGCGCGCCACTACGAGGTGGACTCCGCCGCCGACGGCGCCACCGCGCTCCGGCTCGCCGCCGCCCGCCACCCCGACGTGGTCGTCCTCGACCTCGGCCTGCCCGACATGGACGGCGTGGAGGTCATCAAGGGGCTGCGGGGCCGGACCCGGGTGCCGATCCTGGTGCTCTCCGCCCGCCACACCTCCGACGAGAAGGTGGAGGCACTGGACGCCGGGGCCGACGACTACGTCACCAAGCCCTTCGGCATGGACGAACTCCTCGCCAGGCTCCGCGCCGCCGTCCGCAGGGCCGAGCCGGCCGCCGCCGCCGAGGACGACGTGGTCGTCGACGCGGGCGACTTCACCGTCGACCTGGCCGCCAAGAAGGTCCACCGCGACGGCAGGGACGTACGGCTGACCCCCACCGAGTGGCACCTGCTGGAAGTGCTCGTACGCAACACCGGCCGCCTCGTCGGCCAGAAGCAGCTCCTCCAGGAGGTCTGGGGCCCGTCGTACGGCACCGAGACGAACTACCTGCGGGTCTACATGGCGCAGCTGCGCCGCAAGCTGGAGGCCGACCCCTCGCACCCCCGGCACTTCGTCACCGAGCCCGGCATGGGGTACCGCTTCGAACGGGGGTGACGGGAGGCGGTACGACGCGGGGTGATCCGCGCGGGGCCGCTCCCCGGTACGCTTCGTGTATGAGTGCCGTACCTCGTTCGGATAAGCCCGGCCGGTTCCGCCGGATGCTCGACCGGCTGTCCACCTCGCAGGAGGACCTGCACTCCGCGGAGCTCCAGGAGGACTCCCAGGCCGCGGGGTGCTCACGCATCTGCGACTGCGACGACCGCCAGGTGGTGAAGGTGACTGGTACCTTGCGGACGGTCACCCTGCGTCCGCGGGCCGGCGTCCCCGCCCTGGAGGCGGAGCTGTTCGACGGCACCGCGCCCCTGGACGTCGTGTGGCTGGGCCGCCGTTCCATCGTGGGCATAGAACCGGGCCGCAGGCTCATCGCCTCGGGCCGTATCTCCATGAGCCACGGCCGCCGGGTGCTGTTCAATCCCAAATACGAGCTCCGACCGCTCGGACAGGAGTAGCCGGTGACGTCTCTCGACAAGCCGACCGCGACGGATCACGACAACGCGCGCGACCGGGCCGCCGACGCACACGGCGCGCCGGCGCGGGCCGCTGAGGCCCAGGACTCCAAGGCCGTGACGGAGGCCGCGCTGTTCGAGGCGTTCGGCGGCCTGCGCGGCATGGTGGAGACAGTGCTCCCCGGCCTGCTGTTCGTGACGATCTTCACGGTCAACAAGAACCTGCACGTCTCCGCCGTCGCCGCTCTCGCGGTGTCGCTGGTGCTCGTCGCCGTACGGCTGATCCGGCGGGACACGGTCAAGCACGCTTTCAGCGGTGTCTTCGGGGTCGCCTTCGGCGTCGTCTTCGCGATGATGACGGGCAACGCCAAGGACTTCTACCTGCCGGGCATGATCTACACCCTCGGCCTCGCCCTCGCGTACATCGTCACCACGCTCGCGGGCGTCCCGCTGATCGGCCTGATCCTGGGCCCGGTCTTCAAGGAGAACCTCTCCTGGCGGACCCGCAACCCGGGACGCAAGAAGGCGTACGCCAAGGCCAGCTGGGCCTGGGGCCTGATCCTGCTCGCCAAGTGCGCGATCCTCTTCCCGCTGTACTGGTGGGCCGACACCACCCAGCTCGGCTGGGTGCTGGTCGCGCTCAAGATCCCGCCGTTCCTGCTCGCGGTCTACCTGACGTGGGTCTTCCTGGCGAAGGCCCCGCCGCCCATCGACGTGTTCGCGGAGATGGAGGCCGAGGAGAAGGCCGAGAAGGAGCGCAGGGCGGCCGCCGCCGCCTCGGCGCAGCGCGAGGCCTGACTGCCCGTACGCACGTGAGCGGGGCCCGGAACCGTCGTGGTTCCGGGCCCCGCCCCTGTCGTGCGTACGGACGCGGTCAGCTCGCCGCGTCCTCCTTGCGGACCGACAGCAGGTCCTCCAGCTGCTCCTCGCGGGCCTGCGCGGCGACGAACAGCAGCTCGTCACCCGCCTCCAGGGTCTCCTCCTGGCTCGGCGTGAGCACCCGCGTACCGCGGATGATCGTGACCAGCGAGGTGTCCTCGGGCCAGTCGACGTCCCCGACCTGCGTGCCCGCCAGCGCGGACTCGGGCGGCAGCGTCAGCTCCACGAGGTTGGCGTCGCCGTGGCTGAAGCGCAGCAGCCGTACGAGGTCGCCCACGCTCACCGCCTCCTCGACCAGCGCCGACATCAGGCGCGGTGTCGAGACCGCCACGTCGACGCCCCACGCCTCGGTGAACAGCCACTCGTTCTTCGGGTTGTTCACGCGGGCCACCACGCGCGGCACGCCGTACTCGGTCTTCGCGAGCAGCGAGACGACCAGGTTGACCTTGTCGTCGCCCGTGGCCGCGATCACTACGTTGCAGCGCTGGAGCGCCGCCTCGTCGAGCGAGGTGATCTCGCAGGCGTCGGCCAGCAGCCACTCGGCCAGCGGCACGCGCTCCACCGAGATGGCGGTCGGCGCCTTGTCGATGAGCAGGACCTCGTGCCCGTTCTCCAGCAGCTCGCCCGCGATGGAACGTCCCACCGCGCCGGCCCCGGCAATGGCGACCCTCATGCCTGACCGCCTTCCTCGGGGCCGTGCGAACAGGCCGCCTCGACCTTCGCGATCTCGTCCGTACGCATCATCACGTGCACGAGGTCGCCCTCCTGGAGCACCGTCTGGGACGTCGGCAGCACCGCTTCGCCCAGGCGGGTGAGGAAGGCGACGCGCACGCCCGTCTCCTCCTGGAGCCGGCTGATCTTGTGGCCGATCCAGGCGGACGAGGTGTGGACCTCGGCGAGCTGCACGCCGCCGCTCGGGTCGCGCCACAGCGGCTCGGCCCCCGAGGGCAGCAGCCGGCGCATCATCTGGTCGGCGGTCCAGCGGACCGTGGCGACCGTCGGAATGCCCAGGCGCTGGTAGACCTCGGCGCGGCGCGGGTCGTAGATACGGGCCGCGACGTTCTCGATGGCGAACATCTCGCGGGCCACCCGGGCCGCGATGATGTTGGAGTTGTCACCGCTGCTGACCGCCGCGAACGCGCCCGCGTCCTCGATGCCCGCCTCGCGGAGGGTGTCCTGGTCGAAGCCGACCCCGGTGACCCTGCGGCCGCCGAAACCGGAACCCAGGCGGCGGAAGGCCGTGGGGTCCCGGTCGATGACGGCGACCGTGTGCCCCTGCTGTTCAAGGTTCTGCGCGAGAGCGGCTCCCACTCGCCCGCAGCCCATGATGACGACGTGCATCGTCCCGTTACCCCGCACTCCTGGTCGCCCCGCTGACCTGCACAAACACCCTGCTCACATCGTCCTTCCCATCTCACCGGGGGAAGCATGGGCACTGGTGCCCGGTGCTGCCTCGCCCCTGTCTTCGTCCACCGTAGCGGCAACGCCGAACGCGTCATCGATCACGTAGGACGTCCGGGGAGTGCTTCCGGGTTGCTCCGGGGCGCCGGAGTGCGGCGAAGACAGGGACCCGGCGGCCTCCGGCGGAGATTCCGTGGCGGTGGGGGGTGGTGGGTGGGCGATGCCCTTTTCGAACGCTTACGATCCTCTGCGTGTCCAAACTGACCGACGTGCCCAAACGGATCCTGATCGGCCGGGCCCTGCGCAGCGACAGGCTGGGAGAGACCCTTCTCCCCAAGCGCATCGCACTCCCCGTCTTCGCTTCCGACCCGCTCTCCTCCGTGGCGTACGCACCGGGCGAAGTCCTCCTGGTGCTCTCCATCGCGGGTGTGTCGGCGTACCACTTCAGCCCGTGGATCGCGGTCGCCGTCGTGGTGCTGATGTTCACCGTGGTGGCCTCGTACCGCCAGAACGTGCACGCGTACCCGAGCGGCGGCGGCGACTACGAGGTCGCCAACACCAACCTCGGCCCCAAGGCGGGTCTCACCGTCGCCAGCGCCCTGCTCGTCGACTACGTCCTCACGGTCGCCGTGTCGATCTCCTCGGGCGTGGAGAACCTCGGCTCGGCCGTCCACTTCGTCGTCGAGCACAAGGTGCTCTGCGCCATCGGCATCATCGTGCTGCTGACGCTGATGAACCTGCGCGGGGTCAAGGAGTCCGGCAAGCTCTTCGCGATCCCCACGTACGTCTTCGTCGGGGGTGTCTTCCTCATGATCGCCTGGGGCGCCTACCGCTCCCTCGTCATGGGCGACACCATGCACGCCCCCACCTCCGACTTCGAGATCAAGGCCGAACACCAGGGCCTGGCCGGCTTCGCCCTCGTCTTCCTGCTGCTGCGCGCCTTCTCCTCCGGCTGTGCGGCGCTCACCGGCGTCGAGGCCATCAGCAACGGCGTGCCGGCCTTCCGCAAGCCCAAGAGCCGCAACGCCGCCACGACGCTGGCGCTGATGGGCGGCCTGGCCGTCACGATGTTCTGCGGCATCATCGGCCTCGCCATGGCCACCGACGTCAAGATGGCCGAGAACCCGGCGAAGGACCTGATCCACGACGGCGCCGCCGTCGGGCCGGACTACGTACAGGACCCGGTGATCTCCCAGGTCGCGGCGGCCGTGTTCGGCGACGGCACGTTCTTCTTCGTGCTGCTCGCTGCGGCCACCGCGCTGGTGCTCTTCCTGGCCGCCAACACCGCGTACAACGGCTTCCCGCTGCTCGGCTCGATCCTCGCCCAGGACCGCTACCTGCCGCGTCAGCTGCACACCCGGGGCGACCGCCTCGCCTTCTCGAACGGCATCGTGCTGCTCGCCGGGGCGGCGATCCTCCTCGTGTGGATCTACGACGCCGACTCGACGAAGCTGATCCAGCTCTACATCGTCGGCGTCTTCGTCTCCTTCACGCTCAGCCAGATCGGCATGGTCCGGCACTGGAACCGCCACCTGCGCACCGAGAAGGACCCGGCGGCCCGCCGCCGCATGGTCCGCTCGCGGGCGATCAACACCTTCGGCGCCTTCTTCACGGGCCTGGTGCTCATCGTCGTACTGGCCACCAAGTTCACGCACGGCGCGTGGGTCGCGCTGCTCGGCATGGTGATCTTCTACGGGACGATGAGCGCCATCCGTAAGCACTACGACCGGGTCGCCGACGAGATCGCCGCCGACGAGGGCCCCTCCGACGACAGCGTGCGCCCCTCGCGCGTCCACTCCATCGTCCTGGTGTCCAAGGTCCACAAGCCGACGCTGCGGGCCCTGGCCTTCGCCAAGCTGACGCGCTCCGACAAGCTGGAGGCGCTCAGCATCAGCGTCGACCCGGCCGAGACGAAGGCGCTGAAGGACGAGTGGGAGCGGCGCGGGATCAACGTGCCGCTGAAGATCCTGGACTCGCCGTACCGCGAGATCACCCGGCCGATCATCGACTACGTCAAGGGCCTGCGGCGGGAGAGCCCGCGGGACGCGATCAGCGTCTACATCCCGGAGTACGTGGTCGGCCACTGGTACGAGCACCTGCTGCACAACCAGAGCGCGCTGCGGCTGAAGGGCCGGCTGCTGTTCACCCCGGGCGTCATGGTGACGTCGGTGCCGTACCAGCTCCAGTCCTCGGAACTCGCGAAGGAGCGGGCCAAGAAGCGCCAGGAGTGGAACGCGCCCGGTGCGGTGCGGCGCGGTCCGGTGGACCGGCGCCCGAAGGAGAACAACGGCAGCAAGCGCTGACCTCCCTTACCGCTTCGCTGTGGTGAACGGCCGGACGACACCCACGTAGACTGGTGGGCTGAAGTCCGGCCGTACCCCTTTGATCCCTGGAGTCACCCCGTCATGCAGTCAGTACCCAAGGACTCGAAGGAAGCCGCGCAGCCGGCCGAGCCGGCCGACTCCCTCGTCGGGACCGAGTACGAGGTCGAGGTGGGCCCGGTCGCCCACGGCGGCCACTGCATCGCGCGCACGGACGAGGGCCGGGTGCTGTTCGTACGGCACGCGCTGCCCGGCGAGAAGGTCCGCGCCCGGGTGACGGACGGCGGCGAGTCCTCCCGCTACCTGCGCGCGGACGCGGTCGAGGTCCTGGAGGCGTCGAAGGACCGCATCGAGGCCCCGTGCCCGTACGCCGGACCGGGCAAGTGCGGCGGCTGCGACTGGCAGCACGCCAAGCCCGGCGCGCAGCGGCGGCTCAAGGGCGAGGTGATCGCGGAGCAGCTCATGCGCCTCGCGGGCCTGACGCCCGAGGAGGCGGGCTGGGACGGCACCGTCATGCCGGCGCCCGGCGACAAGCTCCCGCAGGGCGAGGTCCCCGCCTGGCGCACGCGCGTGCAGTACGCCGTGGACGCCGACGGCCGCGTGGGACTGCGCAAGCACCGCTCGCACGAGGTGCAGCCGATCGACCACTGCATGATCGCGGCGCCGGGCGTCAGCGAGCTGGGCATCGAGCAGCAGGACTGGCCGCAGATGGCGTCGGTCGAGGCGATCGCGGCCACCGGCTCGAACGACCGCCAGGTCGTGCTCACTCCGCGCCCGGGCGGCCGGCTGCCGCTCGTCGAACTCGACAAGCCGGTCTCGGTCCTGCGCGTGGAGGAGAAGGACGGCGGAGTGCACCGGGTGCACGGGCGCGCCTTCGTACGGGAGCGGGCGGACGGGCGTACGTACCGCGTCGGCATGGGCGGCTTCTGGCAGGTGCACCCGCAGGCCGCGGACACCCTGATGCGGGCCGTCATGCAGGGCCTGCTGCCCCGCAAGGGCGACTCCGCCCTCGACCTGTACTGCGGCGTCGGCCTCTTCGCGGGCGCGATCGCCGACCGGGTGGGCGACCAGGGCGCGGTGCTCGGCATCGAGACGAGCAAGCGCGCGGTGGAGGACGCCCGCCACAACCTCCAGAGCTTCGAACGCGTCCGCATCGAGCAGGGCAAGGTCGAACAGGTCCTGCCGCGCACCGGCATCACGAACGTCGACCTGATCGTCCTGGACCCGCCCCGCGCCGGCGCCGGCAAGCAGACGGTCAAGCACCTGACCACCCTCGGCGCCCGCCGCATCGCGTACGTGGCGTGCGACCCGGCGGCACTGGCCCGCGACCTGGCCTACTTCGCGGACAACGGCTACAAGGTCCGCACGCTGCGCGCGTTCGACCTGTTCCCGATGACGCACCATGTGGAGTGCGTGGCGATTCTGGAGCCGGTGAAGAAGGACGCCTGAGCTGGGGTTTTGCAAGGGTGCTTATGGGTGGTGTGGGCGTTACGGGCGCTAACTTGACGCTCTTACGTTCTGGTGGTCTCGGTCGAGGTCTCCCATGCTGTCACCGGTTCTCTAGTGGCATCAGTTCGGTCGTGAACGCTTCGAGGAAGGCGCGGCGGGATGCAACCGGGCCGGCCGGACGCACCACGAACTTCGACAGGCCGATGTCGGTGAACCGGCGCAGGCGTTCCCGGGCGTCGTCCCAGCCCCAGCAGAGCAGGGCGCGCGGGTCGTCCACGTCGGGACGGTCCTGGCGCAGACGTGTGAGCAGGGCGTCCACGGCGTGCTCCTCGGCGTCGTCCTGGACGATCGTCACGTAGGTGCCGTAGTGGTCCTCCTCGATCGTCCGGTCCGCGCGGTCGGCGGCGCGGACGATCGAGGCGCGGCAGTCCTCCGCCTCGGCCGGGGTGATGTCGCCGCCGAGCCAGCCGTCACCGAGCCGTCCGATCCGGTCCAGGGCAGCAGGCACCCGGCCGCTCAGCCACAGGTCCACGGGCTTGGCGGGCAGTGGGGCGACCGAGGCCTCGCTGAGGTGGAAGAACCGGCCGTGGTGGGTGACGACCGGCATGGTCAGCAGTGCCCGAACCACCCGCAGGGCCTCTTCGAACACCTCGGCGCGGTGCCCGTTCGGCACGGGGAACACCGCCCGGTCGGCGTGCCGGGCGGGGCGGACGCCGAAGACCGGCAGGACGCGGCCCGGGGCGAGCGCTGCCAGGCTCGCGAGCTGCGCCGCGACCACCGCCGGGTTGCGCCCGGGCAGGACGACCACGCTCATGCCCAGCTTCAGCCTCTCGGTGAGACCCGCCGCGTACGCGACACCGATCAGCGGATCGACCACGCCGGGCGCCGAGACCAGGTCCGAGAACCACACGGAGTCGACCCCATGTGTCTCCAGCTCCGTCACCAGACCGGCCGGATCGGGACCGCCGCCCGGCGCCCCGCGAACGGGCACGTTCCCCATACCGATGCGGATCTTCATACCGGTCCCTGACCTCCTTCACCGCCGGCCGCGATGGGCGGCGCCTCACCGTTCATGTCTTCACCTCGGTTTCGGCGCGCCGGAGCAGCCTCCCCAGAGTGGTGGCCCTCGACAGAAGGGCGTCGTCGGCGGTCCGGGTGGTCCCCCCGGCCAGCGCGATCCCCTCGGTGATGGTCGCTTCCGTGGTGAGGCGACGCCACGCGTGGATCGGGAGGTGCCGGGTCCAGCGGACTCCGAGATCCAGGGTGATCGGCTGGACGGTGCCGACTCCTTCACTGCGGAACACGCACTCCAGCAAGAAGGAGTCGAAGAGCAGCAGGTCGACAGCCGCCCCGTGGGTCGCCTCACCGATCAGGTCCGGGCGGCCCCTCACCCAGACCTCGCACCGGGGGACACCGTCCCCCAGCCCGGCCGGGGTGAGCGGGTAGTCGATCGCCCGGACCTCGAGGTTCCTGAAGAAGGCGACCTCGTCCTCCAGCCAGGTCACGAGAGGTGCTGATGCCGGCGGTTCCGCGCCGGCGACGGTCTGGTCGGCCGGTACCAGCCGGGTATCGACCATCCAGGCGTCGGCGGTGAAGACGAGTTCGTTCCCTTGGACCAAGTCGATGCGGAGCAACTCGGTGCTCCTGCCCTTCCTGATGACTTCGACGCGGCCTTCGATGGGGCCGGGCGATGCCGCTCGTGGATAGGAGCCCTGGATGCTGCCCAGCACGAGATGCGGAGAGGTGGCCCTGGCCACCTCGCTGGCGAACGCCGCTACGCAGCCGCCGAAGACGCGCCCCGCGAACATCCATTCCTCGCCGACCGTTCCGAGGAAGCCCGAACTCGAAGGCATGACGGCGAACGCGGTCTCAAATGACACTGGGTTCTCCCTTGATCCGGAGGACAGCGGCGGCCGCGATGCCCTGGGGTTCGGCCGAGGTGAGCAAGGCGAATCGTTCAGTGGCACCCGCGGCGGCGGCATGGCTCAGGACCGCCGCCAGCTGGAAGGCACCTG
The DNA here is from genome assembly GCF_053610585.1 of Streptomyces sp. NPDC054887. Classification (NCBI taxonomy): domain Bacteria; kingdom Bacillati; phylum Actinomycetota; class Actinomycetes; order Kitasatosporales; family Streptomycetaceae; genus Streptomyces; species Streptomyces sp. NPDC054887. The sequence goes on from NZ_JBSGYQ010000002.1 coordinate 142,020, forward strand.
ATGCGGAATGGACCTGCCCCAGAGTCTCCGTCAGTGGCGGAAGCAGCGTCGCCTCCGGGCACACCGTGACCAGAGCCTTGGACTCCGCGTCATCCGTCGTTCCCGAGCCGACAGCGGCCCAGACGCGGTCGGGTGACGTGCGGGTCAGCACCCTGTTCGCCGCTTTGACCACCGCGGAACCGATGTCGCCGTCCGTTGCCACCACTGACGTGACGGCGAGCACTTCGGCCAAGCCGTGGGGAGCACTCGGCTCCAAGCGGAGCATGGCGCAGCCTTCCGCCAGCGAGTCGGTGTCGTCACGAAGCCAGGAACGCGCTTCGGTGAGCTCCTCGACGGCACCGGTGAGGAGGGTGTCCGAGCGCCCCGTCATCAGCAGCCGTCTGCAGTACCCGAGGGCCAGCAGTCCGGTCGTCCTGCCTCCGGCGAGTGTGGCGTTCGGTCCCTTGAGACCGTGCCAGATGGCGATTTGCCCGGCGACGCTGTTCATGGCCGCGTTCTGGATGGCCGACGGCTGGATGTGGTACGGCTTCCCGCGGAGCAGCGAGGCCCGGTTGACGTCCAGGATGCTCTGCGCGCTGCCGTTCGTCGTGCCCAGCACCATTCCCGTCCGCGCGCGATCGTCGTCCTCGGCGAGCAGACGGGCGGCGGTCGCCACGGCGAGCGCCGTGGCGCGGCTCATGGTCCGGGTGCCCTCACGCCCGAGGAACTCCCGCGGTTCGAAGTCCGGCACCAGCCGGGGGCCGTCGGGAAGCGGACGGCCCGACACGATGTTCTGCGCGAATTCGCGGTCGTTCGTTCCGTGCGGAGACATGGCCGACCAAGCAGTAATGATCATTGAGGTTCCTCGTAGCGGCCCAGCAGGACGATGGCGTTGTTGCCGCCGAAGGCGAAGCCGTTGTTCTGCACGATGCTCAGGTCAGCGGGAACCGCCTGGTTCGGAACGCAGTCGATGTCGCACTCCGGGTCTGGCGTCCTGTGGTTGACCGTGGGGGGAATGAAGCCCTCGGTGATCGCGATCGTCGAGGCGATCGCGCCGATCGCGCTGGAAGCGCCCATGGTGTGACCGAGCATCGACTTCAGTGAGACGACAGGCGGTGGCCGGTCACCATAGACGGACTTGATCGCGCGCACTTCCGTCACGTCGTTCGATTTGGTGCCGGTCCCGTGCGCCGAGATCAGGTCCACATCGCCGGGCCGCACACCGGCGTCGCGCAGTGCCATCTCCATGCACGCCTGGATGCTCTTCTCCTCGGGCGCGAACGCGTGGTGGGCGTCGCAGTTCAACCCGTAGCCGAGCACCTCCGCGTAGATGTGGGCTCCCCGCGCCCGCGCCGCGCTCAGGCTCTCGAGGAGCAGGATCCCCGCTCCTTCGCCGCTGAGGATTCCCTGGCGGTCGGCGTCGAACGGGCGGCACCGGTCGGGGGACATGATGCCCAGCCGGTAGAACGAGGCGAACGACCGGCGGCAGATGGCGTCGGCGCCACCGACCAGGGCGTAGTCGGCGTCACCGAGCCGGATGGCGTCGAGCCCGTCCCCGATCGCGTAGTTGCCCGCCGAGCAGGCGGTGGCGAAGGTCATCGGGGCCGCGTCCTCGAGTGCGAACTCCCATGCGATGGAGGCGGACAGCCGATGAGTTCCGGCGCGCTCGACGAGCGCCGGGTCCACCGTGTCCGCTCCGTGCGCGACCGTTTCGGCGGCCAGCGCGTCGATGTCCCGCGATTCGCCGTCGGCGGTACCGACGGCGATGTAGCCCGGACGGTCCCGCAGGTCCGCGCCGGCCAGTCCGGCTTCGGCCAGGGCCATGCCGGCGGCGGCCACGGCGAAGGCACTTGCCCGGCCGAGCGTCGCCACCGGGGTCCTGGTGATCCAGTCGGCGGGATCGAACCCCGTGACCTCGGATCCGTTGGCGTAGGCGAATCCGGTGGTGTCGAACGAGGTGAGGGGGGCGACCTCGTTGCGACCGGCGCGCAGCCCCTCAGTGAACTCCGCCACGCCGATGCCGATGCTCGACACCAGGCCGCGGCCCGTGACGACGACCCGCTCCGGCCTACCGGTCATGCCTCGGCCAGGACTTCGTAGATGGCCGCCAGGCTCACCATCCGCTTGGCCTCGGCCTGGTCGACGGTGATGCCGAGACTGTCCTCGATGGCCGTCATGATCTCGATGATCGCCAGCGAGTCGATGCCGAATTCCTCGGAGAAGACGGTTGTTTCCGTCAGTTCTCCGGGCTCGACCTCCAGAATTTCACAGACGATCTTCTTCACGATTTCCCGAACGTCGCCGGTTATCTCCACCATGTCGATCTCCTTGTCCGTATAGCGTGACGACAATGTTGTGACGAGCGCTCAAGCGCCGATGATGTTGACCCCGCCGTCGACGTGAACGATCTCCCCGGTGGTTGCGGGGAACCAGTCCGACAGGAGTGCCACACATGCCTTGGCCGCCGGGACGTGGTTGCGGGTGTTCCAGCCCAGCGGGGCGCGTTCGGCCCAGACGCCGGCCATGTCGTCGAACCCGGGGATTCCCTGGGCGGCCGGGGTGTCCAGTGGCCCTGTCGCCACCAGGTTGACGCGAACACCCTGAGGTCCGACGTACTTCGCCAGGTAGCGCGCGCACGATTCGAGTCCCGCCTTGGCGACGCCCATCCAGTCGTAGAGCGGCCATGCCTGGGACGCGTCGAAATCCAGGCCCACGATCGAGCCGCCGTCCTCCATCAGGGGGAGGCAGGCCACGGCCAGGGATTTCAGGGAGTACGTCGAGGCGTGTATCGCCGATCCCACGTCCTCCCAGGAGGTGTTGAGGAAGTTGCCGCCGAGCGCCGTCTGCGGAGCGGCTCCGATCGCGTGCACGACTCCGTCCAGTCCGGGTACGTGCTCGCGTATCCGGTCCGGCAGCTCCTCCAACTGCGCCGCGTTCGTCACGTCGAGTTCGATGACGGGTAACTTGGCGTCAGGGCCGGAGGGAAGACGCTTGGCGATGCGCTCGGTCAGCCTGCGGCGGGGATATGCGGTGAGGAGGACCTGCGCCCCCTCTTCCTGCGCGATTTTCGCGACGTGGAACGCTATTGAATCCTGGGTGAGCACTCCGGTGACCAGAATGCGCTTGCCCTCAAGGATTCCCATGAACGGTTTCCTTTCTCAGAGTCCCATGGCCAGACCGCCGTCGACCGGGATGATGGCTCCGGTGACGTAACCGGAGTCCGCGCCGGCCAGGAAACGCACGACCTTGGCGACTTCCTCCGGGGAGGCGGTGCGGCCGAGCGGTATGCGCTCCCTGGCGGCCGCCTTGATCTGGTCGCTGAGTCCCGCGGTCATGTCCGTGTCGACGAACCCGGGCGCGACCACGTTGGCGGTGATGTTCCGCGGGCCGAGTTCACGGGCGAGTGATCGGGCCAGTCCGACCAGTCCCGACTTCGACGCGGCGTAGTTCGCCTGGCCGGTCTGCCCGGAGAACGCGACGACCGAGGAGACGAAGATGAGCCTCCCGGCGCGTGCGCGGATCATGTCCTTCGTCGCGCGCTTCGCGACTCGGTACGCGCCCGTCAGGTTGGTGTCGAGCACCGCCTCGAAGTCCTCTTCACGCATCATCGCGAAGAGCTTGTCCCGTGTGATCCCGGCGTTGGACACCAGTACTTCGACGGGTCCCTGCTCGGCTTCGACCTTGGTGAAAGCGTTGTCCACGTCCTCGGTCCGTGTCACGTCGCACTTCACGCCGAACAGTCCGTCCGGTGCCTCGCCCGACCGACAGGTCACTGCCACGGCGTCGCCGGCGGCGGCCAGTTCTCGGGCGATGGCCAGGCCGATCCCCCGGTTTCCGCCGGACACCAATACCGATCTCGTCATCATTCCCCCTGTAATGCGCTGTCTAATGGGCCGGACTACGGGGTCCGCAGGAGCGAGACCTCGCCGAGTGCCTCGATCAGACGCGGTGGCAGGAGAGTGCTGCCCGATCCATCGACTGCCACCGCGACATAGACGATGCAGCCGGTCGCGGTGATCTCGTCCTCGCGGCGGAAGGCGAAGTCCAGGGTGAAGCTCTTCTTCCCGATCCGTGCGGTGCTGACCAGCACCTCCGGTCGATCGGTGTGCCCGATGGCCGCCTTCCAGTCGATTTCGACATGGGCGACGTGCACATCGACACCCAGTTCGGACCAGGTGGGGTAAGGCAGGTCACGCGCGAGGAAGAAGCCGTCCACGGCCTCGTCGACGTGCGCCAGGTACCACATGTTGAACATGACGCCTTGGCGGTCGATCTCGTAGAAGCGAGGCACGATGGGGTGCGCGAACACCGCGTCGTCCTGTGTCATGAGGTCTCTCCGTTCGTCGGTTTCACCAGGAGAACGATCTGCCGTCGAGGAGATCGACACCCAGGGCGGCTTTGCCGAGGTATTCCAGGCACTCCTCCGGCTTGGCGGGCATCACCGCTCCGTACTGGAGCTCGCGCAGCAGCCGCTCGATCGGCTTGGCGCGGCTGACGGCCGCCGCGCCGCACAGCGAGACGGCGATGCGGGTGAGCTCCGCGCCGAGGTCGCCCACGGCGTACTTGGCCGCGTGGACCAGGGTGTTGGCCCTGACACCACCACGTTCCAGATCGACGGCTTCACCTGCGCGTTCCACCAGTGCGCGGGCCGCGTGCAGGCGGGCGGCGAGCAGTCCGACGTTGCGCTGGACGACGGCCGATTCCGCCCGCTGGGGCGCGGCCGCCAGGTGGTTCACGACGGACTGCTGCACGGCTTCGGCGATCCCCAGGTACGCGCCGGTGTAACCGGCGACCATCCAGTGCGGTTCGCGGATCACCTTCGGCAGTGACAGGCCTTCGATGCCGAGGAACAGGCGGAACCGGGGCACGGTGACGGACTTCATGATCATATTGGTGGTGCTGGTGCCGTACATCGCTGTCAGATTGTGGATCTCCCCGAACGTGACCCCGGGGTCGTCCTTGCTCACCAGGAAGTGCGAGATCCGTCCCGGATCATCGGAGTCCTCGGGCCGGGCGGGTACGGCGTAGTAGTCCGCGATGCCGGCCAGCGAGACGAACGACTTCTCGCCGGTGATCACGAACCCTTCGCCGTCCTCGGTCCTCCGGTAGCGGGTCCGCAGGCCGCGCAGCTTCGCTCCGCCGACGGGTTCCGACGCCGCGGACGCCAGCATCTTCCGGCCGTTGACGACCTCGTCGAAGAGCCATGCGCGGAACTCCTCGGCCATCGGCGGCAAGGGCATGTCCGCCGTTTCGCACAAGGGTCCGATGACGGCGTTGTGCATGTTCAACCCGAGTGCCGCCGCACCGTTGTGGAACCCGACGGCGGACAGCACCCGCCAGTAGTCGGCGAACCCGAGCCCGGCGCCGCCCGCCCGGCGCGGTACCAGCAGCGACAGGAAGCCGGCCTCGGCGAGGATCCGGTAAGGCTCCCGCAGGTCGCCCGTCCGGGCGTCCACGGCGGCTGCCAGCGTCGCCAGCTTCTGTCCGGCCTCGTGGGCGGCCTCGAGGATCTTGTCCATGTCGTCGGGGAGCGTCATCGCTTCTCCTTCAGCAGCGAGGAGTCCGTGGTCGCCTCAGCCGCGAGAGTCAGGCGGTCGATCTTTCCGCGGGCGTTGAGAGGGAAGGCGGAGACCACGACCGCCCGGTCGGGGACCATGTACAACGGGAGCTGCGTCCGCAGCAGCGCCAGGATTTCCCGCTCGGACACCGTGCCCTGCGCGTACGCCCAGAGCTCGCCTTCGTGCTCGGCGGTCTTGGCGACGACGACGGCCGCCCGGATCCCGGGTGAGTCGAGCAGCACGTTCTCGATCTCTCCGATGTCGATGCGGTAGCCGTGCCGCTTGATCTGGGAATCCTTCCGGCCGAACAACACGATCTCTCCGTTGCTCGCGCGCCTGCCGAGGTCTCCGGTCGGATAGGCGCGGCGGACGATCCCGTCGCGGAAGCGGACCTGCCGGGTCGGATCCTGGAGTGCGCCGTCCACCAGGTAGCCCAGGAAGACGGTCGCGCCCGCGACGTGGATCTCGCCCCTCTCGGACGTGGGTTGCCCGGTCTCGTCGAAGACGTCCACGACGTCGCCGGGCACGGCCGAACCGATCGTGGGCTCCTGCGCCGCCGTCGATGTTGCCGGGAGACGCAGGAACGTACAGACGTTCGTCTCCGTCGGTCCGTAGAAGTTGTAGACCGGCCGGCCGGCGGCGAGCCGCAGACACGTCTCCAGCGCACGCGGCGGGAACGGTTCTCCCGCGTACAGGAGCGTCCGCAAGCCGGCCGGGAACGCGTCGCCGATGCCGCCCCGCTCAAGCATGTTGACGTACAGGGACGGCACCGCGTACAGGACGCTGATCCTCTGTGCGGTGAGCCAGTCGACGACGTCGGCGGGGAACGCCTTCAGCCGTTCCGGCATCAGTACCGTGCACGCGCCGGCGGCGCAGGCGGCGAACAGGTCGAAGGTGGTCAGGTCGAAGGTCAGAGCGGCCTGCGACCCGATGCGGTCAGCAGGACGCAGTCCCGTTTCCGCGGCGGCCCATACGGCGAAGTGCGCGACGTTGGAGTGCGACAGCAGCACGCCCTTCGGCACACCCGTGCTGCCCGAGGTGAACAGCACGTAGCCGCCTTCACCCGCGGCCTCGGGAAGCGGCTCCGTGGGCATCCGCTCCAGCCTGCGCAAGAGACTGATGCCGCCGTCGAGGGCATGGACCCCGGGAACCTCCTCGCCCTCCATTGCCTGCCGGGCGATGTTCTCGGACGAGGCAACGGTGAGCAACCCGGTCAGGGCGCCCTGACGCAGCATGCGCCGGGTGCGGACCGCTGGATTCCGAATGTCGAGCGGCGCCACGACCGCGCCGGCTCGCAGTCCCGCATGGATCGCGATGACGGCTTCGGCCGACTTGGGGATGAAGACACCCACCCGGTCGCCGGGCTTCACTCCTTGCTCGACGAGCCTTCCGGCCAGGCGAGTGACCTCGTCGTCGAGTTCCGCGTACGTCCAGGCACGGTCGCCGTCCTCGAGAGCGGGCCGGTCCGGGTAGGTCCGGGCCGCACGGGTGAGCAGCCCGTCCAGCCGCTCTTCTGCGTTCGTCGTCACTGATTCACCTGGTCCGTTCATCAGGACACTTCCAGAAGCAGGTGCAGGCGACGCTCACCGAGTGCGGAGCCCATGTCGACGGTGACCGTGCCCGAGGCCGGCACCGCGCGCTCCGCGCGGACGGTGAGGTAGAGCTGAACGAGACCGGCCAGGTTCCCGAAGGCCGACAGGTGCTCGTCGGTGATGGGGGCCACGGAGACCTCCGCCGACCGGGGCGGGGAGTCGGCGCGGCGTATGAGGAACGCGACGGCGGCATCGACCTGTGCCGCGCCGACGTGCCGCCCGTCCGTCAGTTGTGCGTGAGCGCTGAGCGACCTGCTCTCCATCGCCAGTTCGACGCCGACGAGCAGCACCTGGTCCATGCCGTCGTCAAGGATCGTGTCCACGAGGTCCAGGGCTTCGCCGCGCAGGTCGCCGCGGAGGGCTACGCAGGTCGTCGGTCCGGTGATGCCGTAGTCGCGGGCGACCACGCCGAGGATCGTTGTCGGCACCGACTGGAAGAACAGCAAGGGGTTGGCCACCCGCCCGGACGCCAGCAGCCTGCTCCCGAGATCGGCGGTGGCCGAGTCGCCCAGGAGGGTCGCCAGCACGAGACCCGTTCGCGCGCCGTCGTCGCCGAAACCTGCGCCTCCCGTGACATCGGCCAGGCAGCGGCCGATGACGGCATTGACCAGAGGGCTGAAGGCCGATTCCACGAAGCCGGGCACTCGGCGTGCCTCGGCGGGTTCGACCGTGGTTCCGCCGACCGTGACACCGGACGGCACGACGAGAGCCTCGGAGACCAGGAGTCGTTCGCTGCGTGTCTCGGTCATGCTCGCTCCAGCAGCAGCGCCGTGTTGACCCCGCCGAAGGCGGAGTTGGTCGTCATCGCACGCCGCAGGCTCCCGCGGCGGGCGCCGTCGGTCACGTAGTCCAGGTCGCACTCGGGATCGGGCGTGGTGAAGTTGGCCGTCGGCGGGATCAGTCCGTGGTTGAGGGCCAGCAGAGTGATCACGGCCTCCACGGCCCCGGCGCCTTCGAGGGTGTGTCCCGTCGTGCTTTTGGTCGAACTGGCGGGAAGGTGCGCGGCCCGGTCCCCGAACACCCGGCGCAGAGCGCCGGTCTCGGAGGTGTCGTTGGAGGCAGTGCCCGTGCCGTGGACGTTGACGTAGTCCACCGCGTCGGGGCCGAGCCCCGCGACCCGGAGTGCGGACTCCATCGCCTGCGCGGTTCCGCGGCCTTCGGGATGAGGCCGGCTGGCGTGGTAGGCGTCGGAGGAGATGCCCCAGCCGGCGACACGGGCGAGCACGTTCGCGCCCCGCGCGGCTGCGCTTTCCTCGGACTCCAGTACCAGACACGCCACTCCGTCGCCGAGCAGCAGGCCGCTCCGGTCCTTGGAGAACGGGCGGACGAAGCCGTCCTTGGCGAATGCGCGTGCCGAGTCGAACTTGGCGAACAGCTCTCTTTCGACCAGGTACGCCCCCCCGCACAGCAGCGCGTCGGCGCGTCCTCGGCTGATGAGGCGACTGGCGTGGAGGATGCTGTCGGCGGAGGCCACGCACGCGTTGAGGAAGGTCAGGCGCAGCGGTCCCAGCCCGAGAGCGTCCCCCAGACCGTGGGCGAGTTGGCCGGGCACGCTGTCCTTCAGGAACGTCGTGTCGGGCGTGTCCGCCCCGTCGGCCACCGAGCGCCAATAGCGGGTGATCGGCGTGTAGTCCCCCTGGCTGCCGACGAGCGCGCCGGCGATCTTCGGCGGAGCGATGCCCGCCATGTCGATCGCGGCGCGCGAGCAGGCCAGCAGGGCGTCATGCTGACGCGGTGGCGCGTCCCCCGAGAAGCTCACGCCGGGGATCTCCGGGCCGTCGCCGTCGTAGACCGCCGCGGACGAGCACCGGAAAGGCGAGGTGTCGAACCGTTCGACCTCACGGAAGGCCGGACGGCTCGAGAACACTCCGTCGAGCAGCGCCTTCTCGCCGAAACCGAAAGCGGTGAAGACTCCGAAGCCCGTGACCACGACGCGGTGGGATCCGGTCATTGGCCTTCTCCTGGCCTCGCAGCGCTCCCGCCGGCCAGCGCGTTGACGTAGTCCGCGATCCGGTTGATGCTGGAAAAGTTCTCGCTTCTGACGTCCCGAAAGTCGAGTTCGACACCGAAGTCGGTTCTCAGGCTGTGGTCCAGCCAGGCAAGCGAGAAGGAGTCGACAACGATTTCCCCGTCGTCCTCGACGTGTTCTACGCCGGCAAGCGTCCTGCCTTCGACGAGGACCTTTCTGATGTCATTCGCCGTGATCACCGCGAACCACTGTTCTCCGTGCTCGCGCCGGCGGCCACTGTCGTGCGCTGCTTGACGACCTCGTCGATGAATTCGCCGAGCGTTCCGCGGAGCAGAGCTTCCAGTGTCTCGTCGGAGAATTCGATGTCATATTCCCGTTCGAGGTGGACCGTCACCTCCAAGATGCCGATCGACTCGACCCCGATCCCCTCCGGCCCGATCGAGGTGTTCAGATCAACGTCGTCGCCCAGTTCGATGCCTAAGGTTTCGTCCATGATGCGCGTCATCAGGGCGAGGATTTCGCGCCTTTCCGCTTCCTGGCTTTCTGCGGGCATGGCTGTCTCTCCTCTTGGTCGATGGGTCTGGCGGGTTCTTTTCGGCAGTTCGGTCAGCAACGCCCCGGGAATGCGCTCGATCGTTCCCCGGAAGTCCTGCGGCGAAGCGGGCTGTTTTCCCGGGGAGGCCGAGAGGGGCCGACAGGCGCCGGGTGCAGCGGCGTGGTCGAGAGAACCGCGTCCCGCAGGGTCGCGGCGGAACCGTGCGCGGATGCGCGTGCCGAGGCGTCAGCGCGATGCGTGCCGTTGCGCCGTTGCCTGGTGGCGTCGACCTCGGTCGCCGCTTCTTCAAGGAGGGCCGGGCCGTCGCGCTCGATCGGAAGCGCCGTCCCAAGGGCGGGATGTGCGGCTCGGGGCCGAGCAGACGCACTGCGTGCGCGATATGTCCGCGGTCGGCGTGGGTGGAGTTCCGCGCGCCTCTGCGTGTCGCCGAACGGGATATTCTCGATGCCGTCACCGATGCGCGGAAGGCATGAGGACTTCGTCCATTTCTTGGCGCCCCGTAGGTGAACAACCTTCGTACTGGGACAGGCGAATTCGGCGGGGGGTAAGTTTCCCGCCGAAGTTACGGCACCAGATAGGGTGAAGATCATTTCCTGTTGATCCCTTAAGTGTGGCGCGTTTTGGTGTATTTGGAGGGTCGCTGGGTTCACCTGGAATCGTCCTCGCGTTTGAGAAGTCGATCACAGGCCCGTCTTTCCGGGCAAGTCCTGCATGTTGTGACCTGGATCACTGTGCAACGCTGGGTGTCGAGATTCTGTCAACGAAACTGCGGTGACCTTTCGGGGATCTGTCATCGGCAGTTTTGAGAAGCGGATCTTGGGTTGATAAACAACTGATCTTGAGGAGTGATGGTGAAGCCGAGAAATGGCCGGAAGTGTTCGACCGCGGCGGCGATATTGCCGCAGCCGGCCTGGCGCATCAGGCCGACGGCGCACGGGTCGGTGGCGCACCGCCGGCGGCCGGGCGCGGTCTCCGGCGCCGGCACGGAACCGGCACCGGCCGCGACGACACATGCTGCTACCACGCACGGAGCAGTCGTGAACGCATCCTCCCGACCGGCCCTCTCCCCGGCCGGCACCCCGCGGGGTGCGCCGTGATCAGGGGGATCCTGCCGACCCCGGTGGTCTCCGCGGAGGCGTTCCGCGACCTGCCGCACGCGGTCCTCCTTCCCGGTGAGGAGGCCGCGATCCGAGGTGCACCGAAGTCGCGGCGCGCCGAGTTCCGGACTGTCCGCCACTGTGCCCGCACGGCCCTTGGCGAGCTGGGTCTGCCTCCCGCGCCCATCCTGCCCGGGCCGCGCCGGGAACCGCGGTGGCCGGAAGGCATCGTCGGCAGCATGACGCACTGCGCGGGCTACCGGGCCGCCGCGGTGGCCCGCGCCGGCGACGTCGCCTCCCTGGGTATCGACGCCGAGCCGCACGTGGCACTGCCCGACGGCATGTTGCCGGCGGTTGCCCGGTCGGAGGAGATCGCCCGGCTCGCCCGGCTGTACGCCCGCCGCCCCGGAGTGCACTGGGACCGGCTGACGTTCAGCGCCAAGGAGTCGGTCTACAAGGCCTGGTTCCCGCTCGCCCGTCGCTGGCTCGGCTTCCATGACGCGAGCCTGACCATCCACCCCGACCGGCAGGCGTTCGACGTGTCCCTGCACGACGACGGTCTGCGCCTCGCCGGACGTTCCCTGACCGCGCTGAGCGGGCGGTGGATCGTCGAGAACGACCTGATCGCCACTTGCGTGGTGGTCGACGCGGCAGCCGCCGCGGCTTGACCACACCGGCCGCCGTGTGTCGCGGGTGCTGCCCCGCGCACCCTCCCGCGCGCGGCCGGTGCTCGAGCCGGCCCTCACCCGGCCGATGCCCCTTCGGCGGAGTCGCTGGAGCGGCTGGACCTGGCTTCGGCCGCCCCCGGCGCGGCGCTGACCCCCGTATGGACCGCCGGGCGGACCCACGCCGACCCGCTCGACTGCATCGAAGTGCTGCGCGACCCCCAAGGCGAACGCCGAACGGTGCGCGACCTTCCAGGAGCAGGTCCCCCGCGAACAAGATCCCGGCCACTCGTGCTGGATGGGGGGCGCAGCTTTACGCAGAGAGAGAGGGGTGCACCCTGCCCGCCGCCATCACGAGGCGTACGTCGCGTAGCGCCTGGAGGTCCCGCATGGGGTCGCCCCGGACGACGAGCAAGTCCGCGCGGTGTCCCGGGGTGAGGGTTCCGGTGTCGGTGAGGCCGAGGGCCTCGGCCGTGCGCCGGGTGGCCAGGTCCACGATCTCCGGTGGCGTGCAGCCCAGGTGGGTGAAGAACTCCAGGCTGGAGACGAAGTCGTCGAAGACCGCGCGGCTCACCCCGGCGTCCGTGCCCGTGATCAGGCTGACCCCCCGCTCCCGCATGCTGCGCAGCCCGCCGAACATCGTCTCGGCGCGTTCGGCGCCGAAGCGCTGGGCGAAGCCCCGCCAGTCCGGACTGGCGGCCGGGCAGACGTGGATGCCCTTGGCCTTGATCTCGTCGACCACGTCGTCGATCAGCCGGAAGCCGTCCTGGTCGATCCAGGTGCAGTGCTCGATCGTGGCCACCCCCGCCTCGACCGCGGCCCGTATGCCCTCGGTGCCGTGCGCGTGGGCCGCCACCGGGAGGCCGGCACGGGCCGCCTCGGCCACCACGACGTGCAGTTCCTCCGCCGTGAACTGCGCGGACCAGATCGGCGGACCGTCCTTGGTGATGCCCCCGCCCGTCGCCATCACCTTGATGACATCGACGCCCAGGGCCGCGTTCCGGCGCACGAGGTCGCGGATGGCCTCCGTTCCCGAGACCTCGCCGCCCAGGAACCAGCAGTGGCCGCCGGAGCCCGTGACGGGCGTGCCGGCGGCCAGGATCCGGGGGCCGGGCAGACGGCCGGCCGCGATGCTGTCGCGCAGCCGTACCGCAAGGCCGTTGCGGTCGCCCAGGTCGCGCACGGTGGTGACTCCGCAGTCCAGCAGGGCGCGCGCCCGGTCGGCCATTCCCTTGCTCACCGTGGCGTCGTCGGCCTCCCGCAGCGCGGTGACCGGGTCGGGGCCCGCGTCCAGCGCGAGGTGGACGTGCGCGTCGACGAGGCCGGGCAGCAGCGTGCCGTCCGGATGGTCGTGGCGTGTGACGCCGACGGGGGCGCGGGCCTCGACCTCTTCGCGCGGGCCGACGTCAATGATCACGCCGTCGCGGACCAGGACCGCTCCGTCGGACAGCCGGCGCTCGTGGGTCCCGATGACCACGAGCCCGGCCGAGATCAGCGCTTGCGTCTCCATCGGTGCTCCGTTCCTCACGCGCGCGAAGCCGCCAGGGCCTCGGACATCCGTGTCAATTGCCGTACGTCGTCTTCCAGTCCGCCGTCCCCGTCCCCGTCGGGCAGCGCCACCGGCACCGCCTGCGACGGCGCCTCCTCTCCCGCCGCGTACGCCCGCAGCGCCGTCCGCAGATGGATCGCCGCGACCTCGGGCTCCAGGGGCACCTCGGTGTCCGCCACCAGCGCCAGATGGGGACTGATCCGGACCAGGCCGTCCCGGCACTCGATGACGCGTCGGTAGTAGCGGCGGTGCACGCTGCGCGGGGTCAGCACGTCCCACCAGCGGCCGGGCCGGGTGCGTTCGAGCGCGTCCTCCGGGAAGGCGGCGTGCAACTCGGTCCACAGCGGGGCGAGTCCGCGGTACACGCGGCCGTGGTGCCACCACAGCCGGATGCTCGCCCACCGTGTCACAAGGCCGGGGAAGACCACGCCCGCCACGAACAGTGGGATCGCCAGGTCGAGGACGAGCTTCGCGCCGACGATCACGGGGTGCGGCACCTCCCCGCCGAGGAGGCGTACGAGCGTCGCGGCCTCGCGGACCGCCGAGGCGAGCACCATGCCGGTCAGCGCGGCCGTCAGCATCCACAGCCCGGTCACCAGCGGCCGGCCCGCCAGCCGGGCGTACCGCACGGTCCACACCAGCGCGGTGGCCAAGGCGTACGTCAGGTAGGCGCCTGCCATGAGGTAGAAGACGGCGACGCCCGGCTCCCGCATGTCGGCGGTGGCGTACGTGTGGCTCCGCTCGACCCCGGGCGTCAGCACCATCGCCAGCGTGATGACGGCCGCGGTCGCGGCAAGCGGCACCGTCTGTCGCCGCACCCGCGCGGTGGCGGTCGCGCGGTCCGACGCCGCGTGGATGAAGAAGCAGCCGAGGAAGTGGACCGTGCCCAGCAGACAGAGGTTCTGCGCCAGCTTCGCGGCGCCGTCCACGGTCAGGCCGTTCACGAGCCGGGCTCCGGCCGGGACCCCGAAGGGGAAGGAGAGGCCCGCGCACAGGAGACAGAGGAACACCGCGCGGAGCATGCGGTCGGACGGGTCGCGCAGGCACTGCCTCCCCGTCCAGAGCAGTGCACCGTACAGGACGACAGCGAGCACCAGGGAGAGCACGGTCAGAGCCATCCCTGCCGGTCGGCCAGCGCGGCGTGCACCCGGCGCGCCGAGGCGTCACCGGGGGCGCGGGGCGTGACCCGGTCGAGGACCGAGGCCCATTCGAGGATGATGGTGGCAACGAGCTCGGCCTCGCGCTCCCGCTCCTCGACGTACGAAGTGCGCCTCAGCGCCCGGTTGATCGCCTCGACCGACAGATCGGGCAGCAGCTCCTGCCACACGGCGTCGTCCGACTGGTCGCCCGCGTGGTCGGCGAGGATGTGACCGACCTCGTGCAGGACGATGTGGTCCTGGTGTGCCTGACTGGTTTCCTTCTGGAAGAAGATGTAGTCCGCGTGGGCGCCGGCGATCCACAGACCGTAGGGGCCGGGGACGGGCAGGGAGTACGGGATCAGCCGGATCGGCCGCCCGCGGTGCTCGCCGAGGAGCCGGCACAGGTCGGGTACGTACAGGGGCGGTGTGATGCCCAGCTCCCTGAGGACGGAGCGGCATCGCTTGCGTAACCGTCGTTCGTTCAAAGACCAACTCCGCTGGTGGATGTCCCGCGTCCTGGTCTGTCATCCAACGGGGTCACACTGTCAAGATCCAGGACGATTTCGGCCATCATCCCCGGCAGCGCCGCCGCGTTCGGCCTGCTCCAGGCGGTAGACGACGTCCAACAGGTCCATCACCTGCTTGCGGTGCTCCTGCGACAACTGGCCCGCCCGCATGGCCATCAGCTTCACGTCACTGCCCTGGGAGGCCTCGTGCAGCCGCGCCTGTTCGGAGGCGAGCGCCGAGAGCTGCGTCTCGATGCGTGCGCCCGCCTCGTCGTCCACGAAATAGGCCGTGGGCACACCGAAGAAGGCGGCCAGCGCCTGGAGATGCCGGAGCGTCGGATTGGTCTTGCGGCTCTTGCGCAACTGCCAGATGTAGGACTGCGAGATGGAGACGCCGGTGTCTCGGATGGCCGATGCCACCTGCTCGTTGCTGTACTCGTGAGCGACATCGGGTCGGACGGTCTCGAAGAGTCGGTTCAGCTTGTCGGCGAAGCTGTGATCGGCTTTCTCCGGCACGGCGTCCACCTCCCCTTCGGCTGGTACGGGGCTTCCGCGCGGACTCCGGTACGGGATCCGAGGCTGAAGCCGGTACGTGTGTCGATGCGCCTTCCACTGAGGTGAATGCACGCAACACCCACTCTGGCCGAGCCAGTTGAAGACCGTCAAGCGCCGGGCTACGGTACCGCTGCACCGCCTGTCGACCGACGTGAAAGATCCGGTAGTCGAGGCGTCGACGTGAGTCGATGCCTGACCAGGGGAACGCCGGCAGCTTGTGGCTCCCGCTGACCACGGGGGCCGCCCGTCGCGCTGCCTCGACGCCGGGCCACGTCCCCGCGCCGACGAGCCGACGGCAGGCGCGTGAGGCTGAGCACAACGTGAGCAGAAGGGGGATTCACGAATGTCACCAGTGCCGGGAACGGCCCACATCCGCGTCCATGCGAGCGTCGGGGCGGAGCCGCTCTACGCCCGGATCCGGGCGAGACTCAGGATGGACATCGCCGCCGGCCGGTACGCCCCGGGGGAGCACCTCCCTCCGGCGGACCAGCTCGGCCGGGAGTACGGAGCCAACAAGAACACCGTCCTGCGGTCGCTGCGGCTGCTGCGCAGTGAGGGCCTGATCGACTTCGGTCGGGGACGCGGCGCGGTCGTGCTCCACGGCAGGCAGCCGGTGGACCTCGACGACATCTCCGACCAGCTCCAGCGCGTTGTCAACCTCGCCGACGTCTCGGGCATCCCGCGCGCCGCCATCATCTCCGCCATCGAGCGGATGCCCAGGGTGGCCGCCCGCCATGGCCGTACGGTGCGGCGCGGACGGTCGGCTCCCGGGACCGCCGACCGGGCTGGTGCCAAGGAAGCTCATGCGGAGAGTGAGCAACAACCCAACAAGACCATGCTGATCCGCCGCGGGCGGCCCACCCGATCCGGTTGATCACAGCCCCTCTCCTCCCAGGTGAGGACCCTGCCGCAGGAGACCGGACCACCCTGACGAGGCGGTCCACGGAGCGTGTTGGGCGCCGGCCGCACCTTGAGCGGCCGCAGGCCCGCGGCCGAGGATCCTCGTAGGCGGTCACCGCTTCCCGGGAACGGGGCCGTCTCGCCAGAAACCCAGCGAGAGAAGGGATCAGAATCATGGCCAAGAAGGTCTACGAGGTGCCGGCGCTGTCCAAGGCCGGCGACTT
Source organism: Streptomyces sp. NPDC054887 (assembly GCF_053610585.1). Lineage (NCBI taxonomy): Bacteria > Bacillati > Actinomycetota > Actinomycetes > Kitasatosporales > Streptomycetaceae > Streptomyces > Streptomyces sp. NPDC054887. The sequence continues at coordinate 158,309 of NZ_JBSGYQ010000002.1, forward strand.
CCGCAAGGACACCGGCTTCCTGAAGCGTGGGCCGCACGAGCCCCGGGTCCGCCTGCCTCTGGGCTGGTAGTCCGATGACAGGCCACGGCGAGGGTTGGTTCGCGCTGTTTCCGGACTGTGAGGCCGCCCTCGCTGTGGCCTCCCGCCTGGAGGCACGTTCGGCTCGAACCCTCACGCACCCGTCCGGAAACCCGTTCATCGTGGGCGACTGGGCAGGCTCCGTCCACGCCCGCAACAGCCACGGGCTCTTCGTGGCGCTCCTCGGGCACACCCCGGTCTGCGCCGCCGAACTCGAGGCGCACCTCGCCGGGGTGCGCGAGATCGACGCGGTCGACCGGCTGACCGCCCGGCTGCCCGGTGACTTCCACGTCGTCGTCGAGGCCCACGGCGAGATCCACGCCCATGGTACGGCCGCCGGGCTGCGCCGCCTCTTCTACGCCGCCTCCGACGGGCTCACCGTCGCCGCCAACCGCGCCGACGTCCTGGCCCGGATGCTCGACGCGCCCGTAGACGAGGACGTCCTCGCTCTGCGCCTGCTCGACTTCGTCCCTCACCCGCTGGGCGACGTCCCGCTCTGGCGCGGTGTCCACGCGGTCGTCCCCGGTGAACTCCTCCGGTTCGGCCGCACCCCCGCCCGGACGACCCGCTGGTGGGAGCCGCCCCGCACGCACGTACCGCTCGCCGAGGGCGCCGAGGCGCTCCGGCACGCGCTCGAAGAGGCGGTACGGATCCGGGTGGACGCGGCCGGCACCGTCAGCGCCGACCTGTCCGGCGGGCTGGACTCCACCACCGTCTGCGCGCTCGCCGCCCGGGTGAGCGACGGGCCGCTGCCCGCGCTCACCATGCCGAGCCGGGACCCGGGTGACGACGACGAGCGGTGGGCGCGGCTCGCCGCCGCCGAGATCGACGGCCTCGACCACGTCATGCTCGACATCGACGAGATCCCGCTCTTCTACAGCGGCCTGCTGGACGTCCGCGGTCCCGTCGACGAACCCCTGCCCACCATCCTCGACCAGCCGCGTCAACTCGTCGGCCACGACAGCCTCCTGGCCGGCGGCTCACGGCTGCACCTGACCGGCATGGGCGGCGACCACGTCCTGTGGGGCCACCCCGCCCACCACCGCGACCTGCTGACCAGCCACCCGCTCACCGCACTGCGCAGCATCCGCGGCTACCGCGCCCAGAACCGCTGGTCGCTGCGGGAGACGCTGTCGGTGCTCACCGACCGCCGCCCGTACGGGCAGTGGCTCGCCGACGCCGCCGACGCGATCACCGCCCCCCGGCCCGGCCCGCACAGCCCGGACGTGCTCGGCTGGGACATCCCGCCGCGCCTCCCGGGCTGGGCCACGCCCGACGCCGCCGCCTCCGTACGCCGGAGTCTGCGGGAGGCCGCCCGCACCGCCGAACCACGCGGCGCGACCCGGGCCCTGCACAACGAACTCCACACACTGCACCACGGCACGCGCGCCACCCGGATCCTGCACCAGGTCGCCGAGCACAGCGGTCTGCCGCTGGCCAGCCCCTTCCTCGACGACACGGTGGTCGGGGCGTGCTGGTCCGTGCGGTCCGAGGAGCGCGCCACCCCGTGGGAGTTCAAGCCGCTGCTCAAGACCGCGATGCGCGGCCGGGTCCCCGACGCCCTGCTGCGCCGGACGACCAAGGGCGAGGCGTCCGCGGACGCGGCCAACGGCCTCCGGGAGAACCGGGGCCGGCTCGCCGACCTGTGGCGGGACTCGTACCTCGCCAAGACCGGCCTGGTCGACGCCGAGCGGCTCGTCGACGTCACCCTGCGGCCCTCGTCGCCCGAACTGCGGCACGGCGGCCTCGACGCCACGCTCGCCTGCGAGATCTGGCTCCGCACCATCTGAAGGGGAAACACGATGCAACTGCGCGAGGACGTGTCCTTGGTCGACACGGACTACGGAAAGGTCCTGCTCGACGGCGGAACCGGCGAGTACTGGGAGCTCAATCCGACGGGCAGCCTGGTCCTGACCGCCCTGCTCGCCGGCACACCGGCCGATGAGATCGCCGCCACTCTCTGCTCCGAGTTCGACGTGGACGGCGACCGGGCGACGGCCGACGTCGGCGAGCTCCTGACCGCCCTGCGCGACGCCCGCCTGGTCCGGCCATGAGTTTCCACACCGTGCCGGAGACCCACACCGGGACGTCGTTGGCGCAGCGCACCGCCGCCCGCCTCGCCGTGGCGGCTGCCCGCCCCCTGCTCCACCTGCCGCCCGCCCGGCTCGGACGCCTCCTTCGCCTGGTGGCGCGCGGTGCGCGGCCGGCCGGACACGACCGTACGTACCGGGCGCGCCAGGCGGTCACCACGGTCAGCGCGGTGTGCGCGGGACGCGAGGGGTGCCTGCCCCGTTCGGTGGCCACCGCGCTGCTGTGCCGGGCCAGGGGGGAGTGGCCCACCTGGTGCGTCGGCGTTCGCGCCACGCCGCCCTTCGGCGCCCACGCCTGGGTGGAGGCGGAGGGCCGGCTGGTCGGCGAGGAACTGCCCGAGAGCTACTTCCGGGTGCTGATCAGCGTGGGCTCCCGGACCGAGGAGAGGAGCCGCCCATGACGGAGCCGCCCCTGACGGAGCCGTCCGTCACCAGGCCCACGACCGGGTCGCCGGGGCCCGGGACGGAGCCCGCGACCGAGCCGACGGCCAAGGGCGCCGCGGCGCCCGAGGGGCCCCGCCCCCGCGACCTGCTGCGGCTGCTGCGCGGGAGCGGCCGTACCGTCGGCGCCGCGCTCGCGCTCACCGTCGCCGGGACGGTACTCGGCCTGTTCCAACCGCTCCTGACGATGCGTCTGATCGACCGTGTCGCAGCCGACCGCGCCGTCTCTCTGATGGTCGTCGCACTGGCCGCCCTCTTCATCGCCCAGGCGGCCCTTGAGGCGTGCGGCCAGTACCTGCTGGACGTGACCGGCGAGAGCGTCATCCGGCGCCTGCGCCGACGGCTCGTCGAACGGCTGCTGTTCGTACAAGTCCGCGAGCTCGAGGGCCGACGGGTCGGCGATCTGCTGTCACGCGTCGGCACCGACACCACCGTGCTGCGCGACATGGTGGCGGGCAGCTTCGTACAGCTCGTCACCGTCTCCGTGACCGGTGTCGGTGCGGCCGGGCTGATGCTCTGGATCGACCCGGTGATGTTCCTCGTCGTCGCCGCGACGCTCCTGGTTGCCGCCGTCCTCGTCGCCGGGGTGATGGCGGGCATCCGTACCAGTACGGAACAGGCCCTCGCCGGCGTCGGCGCGATGACCGCCGACCTCGAGCGCGCCCTCGGCGGCATCCGCACCGTACGGGCGTCCCGCGCCGAACACCGGGAGGCCGAGCGGATCGGGGCGGACGTGGACGCGGCTTACGCCGCCGGGGTGCGCTCGGCCCGGCTCGGCTCCGTCGTCGGGCCGGCCATGGAGATCGCGGTCAACGGATCCTTCCTGCTCGTGCTGCTGATCGGCGCCGTCCGGGTCTCCAACGGCTCCATGTCCGTCAGCGAACTGGTGGCGTTCCTGCTCTTCGCCACCTATCTCGTGATGCCGCTCGCGGGGCTCTTCAACGCGCTCAGCCTCATCCAGCGCGGCCTCGGGTCGCTGCGTCGCATCGAGGACGTCCTGCGGCTCCCGGCGGAGGGGGCCGAGGAGGCCGGCGCGGCGGTGGAGGCCCCGCCCGCCGAGCCCTCCGCCCGGACCCCCTCGCCCCTGCTCGACCTGCGTGAAGTGACGTTCTCGTACGGTGAGCGGCCCGTGCTGCGCGGGGTCTCCCTGGCCGTGCCCCGGACCGGGCTCATCGCGCTCGTCGGCCGGTCCGGCGCGGGAAAGACCACCCTCGTCTCGCTCGTCGAGAAGTTCTACGAGCCCGACGGCGGACACGTCCTCTTCGACGGCGAGGACCTCAGCGGAACTGACCCGCGCGCCCACCGAGCCCGTATCGGACTGGTGGAGCAGCACGCGCCGCTGCTCTACGGAACGCTGCGCGACAATCTCACGTACGCGAACCCGGAAGCCGACGAGGAGAGAATTCGCGAAACGCTGCGGATGGTCAATCTCACCGAACTCGTCGAACGCCTTCCGGAGGGCCTGGAAACACCTGTCGGCGACCGCGGGTTCAACCTTTCCGGTGGCGAGCGTCAACGCGTCGCCATCGCCCGCGCGCTGCTTCCCCGGCCCGAACTCGTCCTGCTCGACGAACCGACCTCGCAACTGGACCCGATCAACGAACGCGACCTCACCGACATGCTCCGCGACATCTCCCGGGAGCGCGCGCTGCTCGTCGTGGCCCACCGCATGTCGACCGTACGCGCCGCCGACCGGATCGTCGTTCTGGACGACGGCCGGATCAGCGCCGTGGGCACCCATGAACAGCTGCTCAGCGAGGATCCGTTCTACCGCAGGCTGACCACCGACCACCTCATGCGGCCGCTGGACAGGGCCGCTGCAGACAGGAGCGTCGCAGCGCCGTGAGCGAGACCGGCACACCCCACTCCGCACCCGCCCGCGCGCCGGGCGGGCCGCACTGGAAACCCGCGCTCGCGCGCGTCGGCCGACTCACCCCGCGAGAGCAGGAGACCTTCCTGCTGCTCGCCGAGGGACTGTCGAACGAGTCGATGGCGCAGCGCCTGCACGTCACCGAGAGAACCGTGCGCGCGCATGTCGCCGCCGTCATGGAGAAACTGGAACTCGATTCCCGCCTTGCCGTGTGCCTCGCCTCCTATGCCTTCGCAACGGAAGGTATTCCCCGTCCGGCGTGAATATTGTCGCCACGGCCAATGGAAGCGATGACCGATATTCGGCAGGCTTTGTCCGGCGCCGGGAAAACACCGGCGTTCCCGGCGGATTCCGCCGCCGGGAAGGAAACTCCGAAAGGAAAAGTCGTGTCGGACGCATTCGACCTGGACGCCCGTATCTCCGCCCCCGTCGCCGGCCCCGCCGGTGAGCAGGCGCCCCCGCCGTCGATCTCGACGATAGCCACCCGCACCGTCTGCACGCGTGTCGGCTGCAGCGTCACCAAGACGTGTGCCTGCACCTCGATGTGCACGATCCTCTGCGTGGGCCCCAAGTAGGCACGGGCTGAACGTCTGACGGGTGCTGCCGTGGTGGAGACACGGCAGCACCCGTCGACGCAGCGCGAGCAGCACGCCGAACAGACAGGACTGGACTGACATGCACCTCGCCCACCACGGTAACGACACTTGGGCCGGCACGGCAGACCCCGCACTCGTGCGGCGCGCACGGACGGCGATCAGCCAGATCGTGGCCGCGACCACGACCCCCGCCCAGCTCGACGACCTCGCGCTGCGCGCCGCCGAACAGAGCGACACCTCCGGCGCCTGGTACCCGCCGAGTCTTACCCACGGTCTGGCCGGTTCGGCGCTTCTCCACCTGTACGCCGCTCGCGCCGGGCTCGGTGAGCCGGACACGGCGTACGCCCACATCCGCGAGGCGGTCCTGTCCACTCAGGTCGAACCCCTGGAGCACTACGGCCTGTTCGCCGGCACCAGCGGTCTCGCCCTCGCCCTCGCCGACGTCGCCCGGGACGAGCCCCGCTTCGTCCCCAGCCTCGACCGGCTGAACGAGCAGCTCGCCGAGCAGGTCCTCGCCGCGCCCCCGCACCGGGTCGAGCGGGCCGTCAGCGACCTCGACTACGATCTGGTCACCGGCGCTGCCGGTACCCTCGCCCACCTCTGCGCCGTCCCCGAGCCCTCCGCGCGCGTCGCCGAGGCCGTCGCCGTGCTCGTGGACCACCTCGTCTGGCTCGCCGGACCCGCCGAGACCGAGGCCACCCCGCACCGCTGGCTCATCACCCCGGCGCACTACCCGCCCGTCGGCGACTACCACGCCAAGTACCCGCACGGATACCTCAACCTGGGCCTCTCGCACGGCGCTCCGGGCGTGGCCGCCGCCCTCGCCGCCGCCTGGGAGGCGGGCCACCGCAGGCCCGGCCAGCGGGAGGCCGTCGCCCACCTCACCCGCTGGATCCGCGACCGGGCCGGCGCCGACGCGTACGGGCCGGTCTGGGGCGAGGGCGTTCCCGTCGACGAGCACGGCCGCGAGGCCGCCACCGGGTGCGGGCACGACCGGATCGCCTGGTGCTACGGCACCGTCGGCGTCGCCGGCGCCCTGCTGACCGTCGCCGAAGCCACCGCCGACGAGGAGCTCCGTACCGCCGCCGTCACCGCCTTCGAGGGCGCCCTCGCCCGCGCCGGGAACCTCCGCCCGCTGTCGCCCACGCTCTGCCACGGGCTCGCCGGACTCGTCATGCTCACCCTGGAGTTCGCGCCCCACAGCGCCGCCGCCCGGGACCGGCTCCCGGCCCTCGTCGGGGAGTTGCTCGACGATCACGAACCGGCCCGCCCGCTCGGCTTCGCCGACCTGGAGGACCCCGGCACCCCCGTCGACGACCCGGGGCTCCTCACCGGCGCCACCGGAGTCGCCCTCACCCTGCTCGCCGCCCTCGGCGACCAGCGGCCCGCCTGGTTCCGCGCCTTCCTCGCCCGGTGATGCCCATGCCGTCCTACGAGCCCGCCGGGTTCTTCCTGCTGCGCTCCCCGGTCCTGCCCGCCCGCGCCTTCCTCGACCTCACCGAGGACCCCGCCCGCACCCCACAGGCCCTCGTCGACCTCGCCCGCCGCCCCGACGTCGCCCGCGCGCTGCTCGTCGCCAGCGAGGACCTCGCCGGCAGCCTCGACCGCCTGGACGACCTCACCGAAAAGCGCCTCCGCCGCCTGCGCTCCGGGCTGCTGCGCTACCTGACCCGCATGGCGACCCGGCCCACCCCCTTCGGTGCCTTCTCCGGCGTCGCGATGGGTGAGTTCGGCGCTGCCACCACCGCCCGTCTCGGCCGGCCCGAGGACCACCGGCTGCGCGTCCGGGCCGACATGGGCTGGCTGCTGGCGCTCATCGAGAAGCTGGAGGAGGACGCGGACCTGCTGAGCCAGCTCCACCTCGTCCTCAACCCGACGGCCGCCCGCGCGGGCGACCGCGTCGTCCTGCCGCAGGCCGACAAGTACGGCCGCCACGACGAGCGGACCGTCCGCGTCCGCGCCACCCCCGCCGTCGACCTCGTCATGCGGACGGCCGGCGCGCCCGTCCCGTACCAGCGGATCACCGCCGAACTCGCCGCCGCCTTCCCCGACGTGCCGGCCGATACCGTCGCGGGACTGGTCCGGCAGCTCTGGGACCTGGGCTTCCTCATCGGTGACCTGCGGCCGCCGCAGACCGCCGGGCGCCCCGAACACCACGTCCTGAAGAAGCTGACCGGCGTTCCCGCGGCCGCACCCGCCGCCGAACGGCTCCGGGTCGTCGCCGACCTCGCCGACCGGGTCCACGACACCGCCTCGCTGCGCGCGCTCGCGGCGGCGCAGAGCGACCTCGTGCCGGGCCACACCGGACGGAGCTACCAGGCGGACACCCTTCTCGACCTGCGCGAGCCGGTCCTGGACGCCTCCGTCGGGCAGGTCGCCGCCGAAGCCGTCGGCGTCCTGATGCGGCTCAGCGCCGCCCACGGCAGGCGCGACCACCTGACGCGCTACCGCGAGGAGTTCACCGAGCGGTACGGCGCCGGGACCCGCGTCCCCGTCCTCAGTCTGCTCAGCCCCGACACCGGCCTCGACGCACCACCGACGTACACCAATCCGCCACGCTCGATCGAGCTGCCCACCGGCCCTCCCGACGACACCGCCCGCCTGGACGGCGCGCTCGTCGCGTTCGCCCAGCAGGCGTGGTGGGACCGCGCCGACGAGGTCGAGCTGACCGACGCATGGCTGGACCGGCTCGCCCCGCCCGGCCCCGTACCGGACCCGCCACCCGCGATGGAGGCGTACGTCCAGATCCATGCCGCCGACCGGCAGGCCCTGGACCGGGGGGAGTGGCGAGCGGTCCTGCGCCACGACAGCCTCACCTACGGCGGACGCACCTTCGGTCGTTTCGGCGACCTGCTCGGTGTGGACGCCGTGGAACGGCTCCGGGCGTACGCGCGGCGTGAAGAGGCCCTCTTCCCCGACGTTGCTTACGCGGAACTCGCCTTCCTGCCGCCCTACGGCCGCGCCGCCAACGTGACACTCCGCCCCGCCGTGCGGCCCTACGAGATCCCCGTCAACACCGCCCCGTCGGTGGGCCCGGACCGGATCGTGCCGCTGGACGACGTCCTGGTGGGCGTCACCGGGGACCGCTTCCACCTGTGGTCGCGCCGGCTCGACCGGGAGATCGTCGTGGCGCAGCACCACATGCTCAGCCCGACCCTCGCGCCGAACGTCGCCCGCTTCCTCATCGAGGCGTCCCAGGACGGCTACGTCCTGCCGACCGGCTTCTCCTGGGGACCGGCGGAGGCGGCCCCGTTCCTGCCCCGCGTCAGCCGGGGCAAGGCCGTCCTGCGGCCCGCCCAGTGGCGGCTCGCCGCCCACGCCGCCGGCGACCTCGACGGCTGGCGGGCCCGGTGGCGGGTACCCCGGCACGTCTACCTCGTCGAGGCCGACCAGCGGCTGCTCCTCGACCTCGACCACCCCGCGTGCCGCGAGGAGATCCGTACCGAACTGGCCAAACGGACCGACGTCGTCCTGCACGAGATGCTGCCCTCCTTCGACGGCATGTGGCTCCAGGACGAGGCGGGCGAGCGCTACGCCGCCGAGGTCGTCGTGCCCGTCGTCGCCCGCGACGCCGTGCGCGCCACCCGCGCGCCCGTGCCGCGTCACGGCCGGGAGATACCGGTGGAGCGCCACGCCCCCGGCAGCGCCTGGACCTTCCTCAAGGTCTACGCGGCGCCCGAGCGGCAGGACGAGATCATCGCGGGCCCGCTCCGCGACCTCGTCGCCGAACTGACCGCGGAGAACCTCCTGGACCGCTGGTTCTACATCCGGTACGCCGACCCCTTCCCGCACCTGCGCCTGCGGGTGCGCGGCACCGAACCGGCCCAGACCCTCACCCGGGTCACCGCGTGGGGCCGGAGCCTCGTCGGCCTCGGGCTCGCCCGTGACATCGAACTCGCCGCATACGCACCGGAGATCGCCCGTTACGGCGGCCAGGACGTCTTCGACGCGGTCGAGCGGCTCTTCCGCGCCAACAGTGAGGCCACCGCCCTGCTGCTGTCCCGGCGCCTCGACGTCAGGCCCGAGTTCCTCGCCGTCGCTGCCCTCGACATCCTCCACGTCCAGTGGGGCGCCGACCTGGCCCCGTACGCGGAACACGGCGCAGGCCCGGACGACGCCCATGTCCGCGACACCCGTGCGCTGTTTCGCGCCCATCGCGACTACCTGTGCGAACTCCTCAGCCCCTGGGACCGCGACCCGCACGAGGAGGGCCGGGCCCACCGCCTGCTGTTCCAGGAGACCTTCGCGGCACAGGCGCACGCCGTGGCGCAGACCGCGGAGGCGGTGTGGGCGGCCGCCCGGGAAGGGGTTCTGGTCGGCTCCGAGGACCAGGTCCTCGCCAGTCTCGCCCACATGCAGATCAACCGCCTGCTGCCCATCGACCTCGACCGGGAGGCCCGCAGCCACGCCCTGTGGGCCCACGTCCGGCGCGCGGTCCGCGGCCGCGAGGCGGCCGCCGGCGCCCCGCCGGGCGCGGGGGGACCGGCCGGGCCGGGAGAGGAGCGCCGATGATCTGGCTGCGCGTCAGCGGGCTGTTCTGGCGGCTCAGCCCGCTTCGGGTCACAGCCTTCACGATTGTCTCCGTCCTGCTCGCCCTGATCCCGGCCGCTCAGATCGGCCTCGTCGCCGCCGTCGTGCAGGGCGTCGCCGACGCCGTCACCGGCGACCCGGACGCCGGACGCACCGCCCTGCTCGCGGGCGTCGCGCTGCTGGGCGTGGGGCTGGCCAACCACGTCCTCGGCACGTTCCTCCAGTACCTCGACACCCTGCTGCGCCTGGAGCTCACCGCCCGCGTGGGCGAGTGGGTGATGCGCAAGGGCACCCGGCTCGACCTGGAGCAGTACGAGGACGCCGAGATCTACGACACGATGCAGCGCGCCTTCCAGGAGAGCAGCGGCGGCCGTGTCTACCAGGTGTTCACCCAGCTCCTGGAGGTGGCCCGGGAGTTGGTCACGCTGGCGACCGTCAGCGTCGTGCTCTTCTCCTGGAGCCCCTGGATCGCCCTGGTGATCCTGCTCTCGCCCGTCCCGTCGGTGATCTCGTACATGTTCTTCAGCCACAAGGCGTACGAGATCGAGTACGAACGGGCCCCCGACCGCCGCCGCCTGTACTACTACCAGCACCTCACGACCACCGATCACACGTACAAGGAGGTACGGCTCTTCCAGCTCGGGCCGCACCTCCTGGAGCGGTACACCCGGCTCGTGCGGACCTTCTTCGACGTGGACCGGCGGCTCGCACGCCGGCAGTCCGTCCTCGGCGGCGTCCTCGGCCTGGTCAGCGTCGCCGCCTCGTCCGGCGCCGTGCTCTGGGCCATCCACTCCACCACCGACGCGGGCCAGGTCGGCCAGCTCGCCGGCTACCTTCAGGCGGTCGGCTCGATCCAGGTCTCCGCGCACGGCATGCTGCTCGGCATCGCCGCCCTCTACAAGGACAGCCTCTTCCTCGGCAACCTCTTCGCCTTCTTCGCCCTGCCCGAACGCCGGCTCAAGGGCGGCACCCGGCCTTTCCCGGAGAAGCTCCGCAAGGGCATCGAGTTCCGGGACGTGCGTTTCGTCTACCCCGGCACCGGCCGCGTCGTCCTCGACGGCGTCAGCTTCACCCTCCCGGCAGGCGAGTGCGTCGCCCTCGTGGGGCAGAACGGCGCGGGCAAGACCACCCTCGTCAAGCTCCTCACCCGCCTCTACGAGCCGACGGGCGGACAGATCCTGATCGACGACGTGCCCATCGAGGAGTACGACCTCGACGATCTGCAACGCCACATGGGCGTCATCTTCCAGGACTTCATCCGCTACGAGCTGCCCGTCCGCGACAACATCGGCTTCGGCCGCGTCGAGGCCCGGGAGGACACCGCGCGCATCGCCGAGGCGGCCCGCGCGGGTGGCGCCTCGGCGATCGTGGAGTCGCTGCCACAGGGCCACGACACCGTCCTCGGCCGGCACTTCGAGGACGGACACCAGCTCTCCGGCGGCCAGTGGCAGAAGATCGCCCTCAGCCGTGCCTTCATGCGGCGCGCCCCTGTCGTCGTCCTCGACGAACCCACCGCGGCGATCGACGCCGAGGCCGAGGCCGAGATCTTCTCCCGGCTCAAGGACGTCGCCCGCGGCGCCACCTCCCTCGTCATAGCCCACCGCTTCTCCACGGTCCGGATGGCGGACCGGATCGTCGTCCTGGAGAACGGCAGGGTCAGCGAGGACGGCGTCCACCGGGACCTCCTGCGGGCCGACGGCGTCTATGCCCGTCTCTTCCGAATCCAGGCTTCGGGCTATCTGACCGAAGCCGCGTCCTCCTGAGGCCGAACGATGCGCGTATCCGTCCTGTACCCCCTCATGCCGACGGACCCCGAGTCCCTCGTCCCCTTCGCCGCGCTCGTCCGCGACGGCGGGGCCGCCCGCCTCTGGCAGGGCCAGTCGCTGAACGCGGACACCCAGCAGGTCTTCGCCTATCTGGCCGGCCGGGGATACCGCGTGCCGGTCGGCACCAGCGTCGTCCTGATGCCGCTGCGGCACCCCATGGAGGCCGCGATCCAGTCCCGCTCCCTCGCGCTGCTCACCGGCCACCCCACGGTCCTCGGACTCGGCCCGGCCACCCCGGACTTCGTCGCCGGCCTGCACGGCAAGCCGTACGACAGCCCCCGCGACACCTGCGTCGCCTACCTCCGGGAGGTGCGCAGACTCCTCGGACCCGACACCGACGACGGCGCCGTCCGGCTGCCCGCGCTGCCGCACCCCGGCGTCGAGACCGGGCTCGGCGTGCTGCGCCCGGCGCTCGCGCGCGCCGCCGGTCAGGTCGCGGACGCCGCCATCAGCTGGATGACCCCGCACGGCTACGTCCGGGACACCCTGCTGCCCGCCATGGCCAAGGGCGCCGCCGAGGCGGGCCGCCCCGTGCCCCGGGTGGTCACCGTCGTGCACGCCGCCGTCGGCCGCCCGCACCGCAACCCGTACCGGCTCGCCTACACGGCGGCCCGCGCCCACCTCGCCGGGCCCCACTACTGCGACATGCTTCGGCGCGCCGGGCTGCGCGTGCACCACAGTCGCCCGAACCTCGGCGCCCGCGCCATCGTCGACGCCGGCGTCTTCCTGCACGGCACGGCCCGGGAGATCGCGGCCGGACTGGCCGAATACGGCCGTGCGGGCGTGGACGAAGTTGTCGTCAACGTCGCGGGCGTGTATTCCGACCATGGCCGAGAGGACGCCGTACGAGACCTCCGGGAGATCCTGACGGCGTGCCGCGAGGCGGAGAACTGACACACGACCGGGTGTGGCGACACGGGCGGACCGCACGGGCCGCGCGCCGCCGCACGCAGGGAGGAGAGGCACCCCGGTGCCCGACGACATCGCCCGCTGGCTGACCGAGCACGCCCGCCCCCTGGACAGGCTGACCCCGGGTGCGCCCACCGACGACCTGGAACCGCTGGGGGCGAAGCTGGGCGGCGCCCGTATCGTCGGGCTCGGTGAATCCACCCACGGCACCGCCGAGTTCTTCCGGCTGAAGCACCGGATCGTGGAGTTCCTGGTACGCGAGAAGGGGTTCACCACCCTCGCCATGGAGGCCAGCGAGTCCGCCGCCCGGGCCGTGGACGCATACGTCCGGCACGGCGTCGGCGACCCCGCCCGGCTCGTCGCCCGGCTCGGCTTCTGGACCTGGCGGACCCAGGAGATGGTCGACCTCGTCCAGTGGCTCCGCGCGCACAACCGCGACCTCCCCGGGGAACGCCGAGTCCGCTTCGCCGGCATCGACCCGCAGCGCGGCGCCGACTCGGTCGAGGCCGTCACGGCCTTCCTGCGCGCATGCGCGCCCGAACGGGAGGAGGACGCCCGCGCCCTGGAGGTCCTGGTCCACGCCCGCCCCGGCTCGCGCCCCGACCCCGGCCAGGCGCTCCGGCACCGCGCCGAGGAGGTCGCCCGGCACCTCGCCGACCACGACGCCGCCGACGACGACGTCGTCGAGCACGCCCGGATCCTGGTCCGCGCCGCCGACCTCGTGACCCGCCCGCTCGACCAGTCCGCGGGTGAGGAGAGCGCCTTCGCCGTCCGCGACCGTGCCATGGCCGACGCCGTGGCCCGCCTCGTGGACGACGACCCGACGGCCCGGGTCATGGTCTGGGCGCACAACGGCCACCTCGCGAAGGGCACGTACGGGGACCGGGTCACCGCGCTCGGCAGCAGGCTCCGTGAGCGTTACGGTGACCGCTACTACGCCCTGGCCCTGCTCTTCGGCAAGGGCTCCTTCCTCGCCCGCAGGGGCGACGACCTCCAGGCCCCTCCCGCACGGCACCGCATCGGCACCGGAACCCGGTCCATCGAGGCACGGCTCGCCGACGCCCTGAAGGGCGACTACTACTTCGACGTGCGCTGCACCGCCCCCTGGCTGCACGCGCCGCAGGCACAGCGCAGCTTCGGCGCCAACGTGCCGCGGTTCTCCTACCGCTTCCACACCGCGCCGCTCGTACCGGCGCAGGACTACGACGGCATCGCCTTCGTCGCCCGCTCGACCTGCTCCCACCCGCTGCCGCGGGTCGAGGAATGACGGCGGACCCTGCTCACGGCCACATCTCCAGCAGGGCGTTCAGCGTCAGCTTCCACATCGGCTCGGCCCCCGTCCCGAAGGCGCCGGCGAGCGCGTATCCCACGGCGGCGTCGTGGGGCTCGATGCCCTCGCCGCTCGTCGGCTCCTCCCACTCGGCGCCGACCGTCCCGTCCCCGGTCGACGTGAAGACGCCGAGGAGACGGCCGTCGCGCAGCAGACGGCTGGTGCCCAGGGAGTCCGGCACCAGCAGATACCCGTGCCCCCGCGCCGCGGATCCTGCCTCCACCCGGTACGAACGCCGGGTGAGGAAGCCCTTCGCAGGGCGCAGGGACTCCTCGGCGCCGTCCACGCTCAGGGTGAGCCGCCCCCGGTCGCGCGTACCGATCGGCACATGGCTCTCCAGCGGTGTACCGGCGTTCCGCCGGATCTCGGTGCGTGGCAGCCCGTCGCCGCTCACCGTCAGCGTCCCGCCCTCGTGGTCGAGCGCGATGCGGACGACCCCGAAAAGCCGATCGGCGGCAGGCTCGTACGTGAACGCCTCCATCGGCACGCCCTCCTCTCCTCGTCGCCGTGTTGATCGTCGCCCGCCAGTCTCCGCCAGGGCGGCGAGGGCGGTTCCCTTTCCGGCCAGCCGGTGTGGGCACCCCGTCGGCATCGGTGAGCCGGACACGCTGCCGGTGTTTGTCGACGAGGTCCGCGGCCGTCCCGGGCGTGTGGAAGGGCAGGCCCAGTTTCTGCGCCAGGCCGGCGGTGAACTCGATCGTGCGGTCGCTGAAGGTGGCGATCCCGTCGACCCGGAGTTCGGCGAGCCGGGTGGCCGTCGCCGCGAGGACGTCCGCGTCCCCGCCGTCCAGCCAGCCGTACCACGCGGTCCACCTGCTCCGCGTCGGGGAGCGCGCGCAGCTGTGCCAGGTCCACGGCGGGCACCGGACTGCCCCGCAGGTGAGCCAGATCGTGGACGAAGGAGGCCAACTGCCCGGCCTGGTCGGGCCTGCCGGCCGAACGGTCCGGACCGGCGCCCGGAGTGGCCGTGTCGAACAGGACGAGCGCCGATCTCCCGCTCCGCCACACGCAGTTGGGCCGCCATCTCCGCCGCGACGGCTCCGCGGACCGGGCATCCGCCAGCTGGTAGGGCCCTCCAGCTGGACTGCTCGGACATCCGCAACGTAGTGGGTGGCAAAGTCCGCCAGCGACCGCGGGAGCGGCTCACCGCGCAGCCGGGAGCTTCGAAGACCGTAGAACGGGTGGTCCTCGCCCGGCTGCTCGGCGAGGAGAAGAACGCCGGCCGCGTCCCGTTCGGATCGAGCGGTACCAGGGCTGACACGCCGTCCGTGGACGGCTCGGTCGCCTGTACGGAGAGCTGTTCCGTGAGCATCGACGCGACGCCGCGCACGGCCGGCGCCAGGTAGAGCCGGCGCACCTCCGGCGCGACGCCGACTTCTGCCCGATCGCCGTAGTCGGCCGGATCAGGTGCAGCGAGTTGCCACCGAGGCTGCAGAAGCTGTCATGGACGCTGAGGCGACCGTCGGTGAGGTGAGCAGACCGGACCGCATACCGGCCGGCGTCAGCTCGGTGCCCGTCGACGGCGGGACGTGCCCCTGCTCGCCCCGGGCCTCGGGCTGCGGCCGGGCCTGTGCGGCCATGGGCAAGCCCCGCGCGCCTGCGGTGGCGCGCGGGGCTTTTCGGGGCCGGTCGGCGTCAGCCCCAGATCAGGGAGCGGCCCTCTGTCGCGCGGGGGTGGGAGGCGGTGGGGGCCGTGTGGACGGCTGTTGTCGCGAGGGCCAGGGCGGCGAGGAGGCCGGCGGTGAGCAGGAGTGCGGGGGTGCGGCGGTTCATGGGGAAGGGATGCCTTTCGAACAAGGTCAGCGGTCCGGTGCGGGGGCGGCCCCGCGAGGCTGGGCGCGGAACGTACGACGGCACTGCGCTGGGCCGGCGTCAGAAGGTCTAGTCCTTTGCGGCGCGGTAATCATGTCCGTACGGTGAGTGCCGTGGCTAGGGACGGTTTGTGTCCGATACCGGCTATGGCCACTCCCGGACAGGCGGCGCCCGGCCCGGCGTCCCCATGGCGGACACCCCTGCGCGACGGGCCCGGTGCGTGTTTGAATCGGCAGCTCACTGGCCTTGGTGGCCCACCGTGGGGGGTGCGTTGAGAGCGTCTGTTGTCCGTCAGGATGTCCGTCAGGAACACGCCGAAGTCCTTTACTCCCGGATCGTCAGAGACCCGCTGTGGCGTGTCGAGCAGGTCCGGGAGGAGCTGTCCTGGTCCGCCCAGGAGGTACGGGGGGCCGTCGAGCGGCTCGTGGAACTCAATCTGCTGGTCGAGTCCGGCACCGCGCCGAGCGGGTGGACGGTCCTGACCCCCGACTCGGCCGTGCACCGGCTCCTCGGCCGGGCGATGCGCAGTTCGGTCTCCGTGCTGAACGAGGTGGCCGACGCCCGCCGCGCCGTCGAAAGCCTCGTCGACACCTTCCGGCCCATCCACTGCCGCAACGTCTCCGAGGCGCAGATCGAGGTCCTCAGCGGTGAGGCGGAGGTGACCGCCGCGCTGGAGGACGCCTCCCATCACGCCCGTTACCGGGTCCTGTCCATGCATCCGGGCAAGCCGCTGCCTGCCGAGATGCTCCAGGAGGGCCTCGACCGCGACGCCGCCGTGCTGGAGCGGCGGATCGAAATCCGCACCATCCATCTGGCGTCCACCGCCGCCGTCCCCCATGTGGCCGCCTACCTTGGGAAGTTGGCGGGGCTCGGTGCTCAGGTCCGTATCGCGCAGCTGCTGCCGCTGCGGCTGATCGTCATCGACCACACCCTCGCGTTCCTCGCCTATCCCCAGTCGCTCACACCGCCCGGCGAGCCCGTCTCGGCCGTACGGGTGCGCGGGGAACTCCTCGTCGGCATCTTCGAGGACATCTTCGAGCACTGCTGGGGCAGCGGCACCCTGCTGGTGCCGCGTTCGGCCGGCAACGGCCGCGGCGCCGAGCCGGCCGGCTCGGCGGCCGAGGCGGTGCCCGCGCCGACGGCCCGCCAGCGCG
Source organism: Streptomyces sp. NPDC054887 (assembly GCF_053610585.1). Lineage (NCBI taxonomy): Bacteria > Bacillati > Actinomycetota > Actinomycetes > Kitasatosporales > Streptomycetaceae > Streptomyces > Streptomyces sp. NPDC054887. The sequence goes on from NZ_JBSGYQ010000002.1 coordinate 174,945, forward strand.
AGGTGCTCCAGATGCTGGCCGCCGGGATGACCGACGAGGCGATCAGCCGCAAACTCGGGGTCTCCGAGCGCACCGTCGGCCGGCAGGTCGCTGAACTGATCACCAGACTCGGCAGCGAGAGCCGCTTCCAGGCCGGGTTCAACGCCGCCCGGATGGGCTGGCTGGAGAACTGAGCGAACCGGGTCGGGTGGCGGCCCCGCCGGCCGTCGCCCGGTCCGGCGCCGGCGTCGTGGCGTACCGGGGCCCCCGTCACTCGATGACGTGCGCCCGTACGTTGTCCAGGTGCCGTCGCAGGTAGCGCATGAAAGGGGTGCCGCCCGTGCCGACCTCGTTGGAGTTCGAGGCGTCGCGCTGCGCCTGCTGCTGCACATAGCGTGCGGCGTACCCCAGGTGCAGTTCGCGGAACGCGTACATGGCCTCCACGCACGCGTTGTACGCCGCCACGGCCTGGGCCGGCCGCCGCGTCAGCAGGAAGCCGCGCAGGTCCGCGCGGGGGCCGACCTCCTCGACGAACGCCCGGTGGGCGGGCGGCAGATAGTCGCGCAGCGACATCATGTAGTCCGCCAGCGGGTCCTGTTCGTCGCTGATGCCGAACACCGTGTCCAGGAAGGGCACGATCGCGCTCTGCGCGCCCGTCTCACCGCTGAACTGCTGCGGCCGTCCCCCGAACTCCGCCACCCCTTCGTACCGGATCCCCTCCGGGAAGGCGGGGTTGTTCTTCCAGCCGAACAGGAAGCGGCGTACGCGGTGGTAGTAGATGTACGGGTCGCAGCCCTCCGGCATCCGCGCCAGCACCTCCCGCATCGCCGCCAGGCTGCGCGCCACCTCGCCCAGCGACTCGGCCACCCCCTCGGCGTCCTCGGCCAGTACGGCGTCCTGGGCCCGGACCGCCGCGCGCAGACCGGGACCCGCCGCCGCCTCGATCGCGATGTGCACCAGGACGAACCAGTCCTCGTCCAGCCCGCCGAGGAAGTCCTGGAGCCGGATGATGTTGCCCAGCTCCACCGGCCGTGTGTCGTCCACACGACGCCAGTTGTGCAGCTGCTGCGTCGCGTACGACAGGATCGGCGGACGGCCGAGCCGGGCGGCCACCGCCGCCCACGGCACGGCGATGTTCGCCGGCACGGTGTCGGCCGGAGGCTCGCTGTCGTTGATCCACGCGTGGCCGAAGTAGGACAGCAGCAGCATGGCCCGCTCCAGCTCGGCCTGCCCGCGCAGCGCGTCCGTGTCGAGCCGCGGCACCTGCGCCAGCAGGGCCCGGCCGCGCCCGATCACCAGGTGCTTCGGCAGCCGGGCGGCGATGTCGTCCCACGCGGCGAAGGGTTCGGGCAGCCGGACCAGCGGGTCGCGGCCCGGCAGGAATCCGCGTACCGGGTCGACGTCGTACTTCTCCAGCGCGACGCCCGCCGGCGCGACGCTGCCCTGCGCGACGCCCTCCGGCGCGGCGCTCGCCGGTGGAACGCTCTCCGGCGCAACGCCCTCGTGCGCAATGCTCTCGCTCATCGCATGCCTTCCGTGCTGACCTTGCCGACCTTGCCGACCTTGCCGACCTTGCCGATCGAGCCGATCGAGCCGATCGAGCCGATCGAGCCGATCGAGCCGATCGTGCTGTCTGTGCCGGCCCCGCTCACCGTGCCGGCCGTTGCGAGCCCGGCCGCGGCCCTCCGGTCGAGTTCCGCGTAGCCGCGCTCCAGGGCGTACGTCGTACGTCCCTCCGGGATCGGCCAGGTGCCCACGGCCGGGGCCCGGTCCAGCGGTACGCCCGCGCCGTGCAGCGCGCGGATCTCCTCGGCGACCGAGGCGATCAGCTCGCGCTGCTCCCGGACGAAGGCGTGGTCGACGGGAGCGCCGTGCCCCGGGACCACCGTCGTGCCCGCGCCGATGAAACCGGTGGCGGCGGTGGCCGCGTCGAGCGTTCCGGGCCACTCGAACGGGAAGGAGTCCGGGCCCCAGATCGGCGCCCCGGCCTCCTCGATCAGGTCGCCGGCCACCACGACGTCCGTGTCCGGCACCACGACCCACAGGTCGCCCGCGGTGTGCGCCCGGCCGGTCCAGCGCAGTTCCATGGTCCGGCCGCCGAGGTCGATCACCGAGGCGCGGTCGACCAGCCGGGTGGGCCGCGCGATCCGCAACCCCTCCACCTTGGCCTGCCAGTCGGGGCCGTTGTCGGTGAACGTGTCCAGGAAGAACGCGACGGCGGGGTCGTCCGGGGTCAGCGCCGCGGGCACGGACGCGTGGGCCCAGATTTCCGCGGCCGGGTCGTGGTGGGGGGCCGCGAAGGCGACGTTCCCCCAGGTGTGGTCGAGGTGGGAGTGGGTGTTCACCACCCAGCGCACGGGCACCGGCGCGAACCCGGCGATGTCCCGCTTGATCTCCTCGGCCTCCTCCAGCGAGCAGCGGGTGTCGACCACCGCCACGCCCTCGGTGCCGACGATCGCCGTCACCGTCACGTCGCAGGGCTCGTAGCGGCGCTGGAACACACCGGCGCCGACCTCCTGCCACTTCGTTGTCATCGTGTCTCCTCTGTGCGTGGTGCGTGTTCGCGCTGCGAGTCGTGGGCACCCGTACGGTCCGCCCAGGTGGCGGCGGCGCTCGCCGTGACGACGCAGGCCAGACCGGCGAGTTGGGCCCAGCCGAGGGCCTGGCCCAGCAGGACGAGCCCCACCAGGGCGGCGACCGCCGGCTCCAGGCTGGTGAGAATGCCGAAGGTACGGACCGGCATCCGCCGCAGCGCCGTCATCTCCAGTGCGAACGCGGCCACCGGCGAAAGCAGCGCCACCCCGGCCACCGCGGCGAGCAGCAGCAGCGGATCGGCGGCGTCCAGCAGGCCCGTAATGCCTTCGTGGGCCCCGGCGGGGGTCACCACGAGCGCGGCGACGGCCATGGACACCGCGAGGCCCTGGTAGCCGGCGAAGACCTCGCCGACCGCCCGGGTGTAGAGGATGTACCCCGCCCAGCACGCCGCCGCCGCGAACGCCAGGCCGAGTCCCGCCGCGTCGAGGGCTTCCCCCGCGCCCGCCGAGCCGACGAAGCAGATCAGCGCCACCCCCGCGCCGGCCAGCAGCGCGCACAGCCCGTGCACGAGGCGGCGGGAGGCCACGATCGCCACGGACAGCGGGCCGAGGAACTCGATGGTCGCCGCGATGCCGAGCGGAATGCGGTCGACGGCCGCGGAGAACAGCAGGGTCATGCCGGCCGAGGCGACGCCCAGCAGGAGGACGGATCCCCACTGCCGCGGGGTCCTGCCCGTCAGGCAGGGCCGTACGAACACGGCGAGCACGAGCGCGGCGATCAGCAGCCTCAGCCAGGACGTGCCGGACACACCGAGCTGGGGGAAGAGCTTGGCGGAGCAGGCCACGCCGGTCTGCAGGACGACGATGCCGCCGACGGCGAAGAAGGCGCCGTACGGAGGGGCCGTCGCACCGGTGGCGGGAGTGGGGTTCGCGAGCTGGGTCATGGCACCTTTCCGGGGCGGGTCCCGTGGTGGAGCGGCCCGGGCGGGGCCCGGCGAGCGGCTCCACCGCGGGAACCGCGGACTGTCAGACCAGCGCCCGGCCGTGGTCGCCGTACCGGCGCCCGTCCGCGCGGCGGAGGTCCGCCATGACGTTGATCCGGCGTATCCAGCGGTCCGTGCCGTCGTACCGTGCCGTGAACGGCTTGCGGCCGTGCACCGCCCGCTTGTTGTCGACGATCAGCATCTCGCCGGGGGCCAGGGACACGTCCCGCAGACCGCGGTCGATGCCGGAGATGATCTCCTGGAGCGCCGCGGCGGCCTCCGGGTCCAGGTCGCGCGGCATGAACGCCGGGTCGATGCAGATGTGCGGTGCCGCGGGATCGCCCGAGAGGACCGCCGTACGGCGAGGCTCCTCGTTCATCCGCGCGATCTGCTCGAAGGCGCGCGCCACCCAGTCGGACCCCTCGACGCCTGTGGTCGAGGCGTTGAACTGCGCCGTGTGCGACTCGTCCGGGAGGATCACGAACCGCTCCTGGAAGAGGATCTCCCGTGCGTGGTCGGACAGTTCGATGTCCTGGACGGGCGCGAAGGTGGTGGGCACGTTGTCGTGGTTCCGCAGCCCGAGCAGCATGATCCAGTCGGCGCGCAGCGGGTGGAAGGCGTCCTCGTTGTGCCATTCCAGGTTGACGGTCGAGCTGGAGCCGAGCTGCTGGTGCTCGTGCCCCTTGATCGGGAACAGGTCGAGGACCATCCGGCCGCGCTGCTGGGTGAGGTAGGAGACCGGGTCGCCCATCAGCGAGCCCAGCAGCAGCAACAGCGCGCCGGCCCGGGCCGCTTCACGGCTCGCCGGCTCGTCGGTGTACGCCGTGGGCGTCGGCCCGGCGGCGGACTCGTCGACGGGCAGGTTGGCGACGATCAGGCCGCCGTACGGCCGTCCCGTCAGGCGGAAGCGGGTCAGGTTCGCGCGGATCGACGCCGGGACCTCGTGGGCCAGCAGGGCCAGCCGCTCCAGCTGCCGGTCGAGCGGGGTGTCCGGTGCGTAGTCGAGGATCTCCTCCGCCATGCCTTTCAGCTGGGAGCTCTCGTTGTCGGTCAGTTCCAGGTACGGAACTCCGTCGGCTGCCCGGACCGGAAGATCCGCGGCTACGGGCGTTTCAATGACGAGTGACACCGAACTCTTCCTTCTTGTCGGTCAAGTGTGTGTGAGGGACCGCCCGTCGCAGTCCCGTCCTGGAAATGCCCGGCAGTTCCTCAGCCCGGTGAAGTCTTTCCGGCGCGAGGTCGCGGCGTCCATCGATACGGGTGTCCAGAAAGCGTCAGGTCCGGAACCCGACACCGCTGGAAAGGCTCCGGGCCATGCGCCGTGTGCTCGAATGGGCGCACCGCCGAAACACGCTGCCGACACGGGGGCCGCAATGACCACGTCACGCCGACAACTGAGGGTTCTGCCCGGCTACTTCGCGGTGGAGAGAGCCGCGTCCCTGAAGACACTGACCGACGACGACGCCTGGCTGGCGCTGGTACGGGCCCCGGAGGGGCTCACCGCGATCCGGCGCGCCGGCCCGGACGAGGCCGGGGAGACCTGGTCGGCCCTGTACGGCGGGGACGACCCGCACGGCCTGGACGTGCCCGGGGTCCTCGCCGGCCTGCTCGGCCCGCTCGCGGCCGCCGGGGTCCCGGTGTTCGTCGCGTCCACGTACGACGCCGACGTCGTCCTCGTGCCGCGCCGCCGCCTCGACGACGCCGCCGAGGCGCTGCGCGGGCACTGCGACGTGGTGGGGGCACGGTGCTAGGCCGTACCGCCCGCGCCCCTGCCGCGCCCCGGCCCGGCGGCGGGGGCACTTCGACAAGGGAGGGAACCATGGAGAGCACCGCATCCGGCATCCGACTGTCGGCCGTGGTGATGAGTCACCCGCGACGGGCGGAGCAGGCCGCCGAACTGTGCCGCCGCCACCCCGAGCTGGGGCTGACCGTCGTCTCCGACCCCGAGCCCGGCGGCCCGCCGTCGGCGTGGCGCACCGCGCGCCTGGCGTGGCGTTCGATCGCGCCGGGCGCCACGCACCACCTCGTGCTCCAGGACGACCTCGTACTGGTCCCCGGCTTCGCCGCCAGGGTCCGCCAAGCCGTCGCGGCGCGGCCGCACGATCCCCTGTCGCTCTTCGCCGAGTGGGGGTCGCGGACCGCGAGCAGTGTGCGGATCGCCGCCGCGCACGGACTGTCGTGGGCTCCCGTCGTCGACGACTACATCCCGTGCGCGGCCCTGGTGATGCCCGTGGGGATCGCCCGGGGATTCGACGCGTTCGCCGCCGCCCGGAGCACGGAGTCGGATCCCGACGACGTCGTACTGCTGGAATACCTCGCGCACCTCGGCGTGAAAGCCTGGGCGACCGTCGACAATCTCGCACAGCACGACGCGGTGGAAAGCCTGGTGGGAAACACCACCATGGGAATACGGCAGTCCGTCAATTTCGACGGCACGCCCGCACGGCGGAAAATGACGGATTCTTCGCTCACCGGCCTGACCGCGATTCCCTATTACGACTGGTGGAGCCAGCAGGCCACCCTTTTCGTACCCGACGAGAACACGGTCGACGGCTGGGGGCAGATACGGTCGCGGCCCGCCCTGAACCGCTGGAGAATCGACCCGGCGGACGTCGAAGAGGAACTCGTCGCCCTGCTTCCCGGCCTCCCGGACACCGGCCCGTTGCTGGACCGCGTCAGCCGCATCGTCGTGTCCGAGATCTGGACGACGGCCTTCCTGACCGGACTCGTCGTGGGGGAGACGGGCGCCGAACCGTCGATCGCGCCCGGCACCCCGGCCGCGTCGGCCCTGGCCACACTGCCGGCCGGCGCGCTGCGGCGCGTGGTGCCCGTGCGGTGGCTGCCCCGGGTGGGCGAGCTGCTCGGCCCCGTCGTCCTCGCCGGGGTGGCAGCCGGGCTGCGCCGCACGCGCTCCCGGACCGGGGCGACCGCCGCGGCGTAACCGCCGCGCCACTCCAACACGTACGCGTACCAAGGGGGTTCCTTCGCCATGCCCGTTTCCAGCCCTTCCCCGCAGCAGGCGCGACCGCGGTCGCGGCACCGGGTCGTCTCCGCCGATCACCACGTGGTCACCGACTTCGACGACGTACGGAGCCGTACGTACGACTTCGTCGTGGTGGGCGGCGGCGGCACCGCGGCCGCCTTCCTCACCCGGCTGCTGAGCCGCAGACCCGGGGCCCGCGTCCTCGTCCTGGAGCAGGGCCCCTACCTGCTCCCCACCCACGTGCAGAACCTCGGTCTCGCCTTCCAGCCCCTGATGGCGTCGGCCGCCGCCACGCCGTGGCGCTCCGACGGCGACCTGGAGGTCGTCGCCCAGGTGCCGTACCTGGGCGGCAGAACGCTCGTGTGGAGCGGGTCGTGCCCGCAGCCGACCCGGCAGCAACTGGCCGCCTGGCCGCGCCCGGTGGCCGACGGACTCGACGCGTACTGGGAAGCCGCCCGGTCGCTCCTGGGCGTACGGCCCGCGAGCCGGCTCGGACCCGAGTACGGCACGCTCCAGGACCACATGGGCGCCTCCATGATGAAGGCCGCACGTGACTGCGACAGCCTGATCTACCCGGAGTCCGAGCGGGACCTCGACGCTCCGCTGGCGCAGGGACCGGTGGACAGCGGGGCCGTCGACAAGTTCAGCGCCATCACCCTGCTGCTGCGCGCGAAGGCCGGGCACCCCGCCACGGTCGACATCGTGACGGAGTGCCTCGTCGAACGCCTGGTCCACGAGGAGGGGCGGGTACGGGCGGTCGTCACCGCCGACGGCCCGCTCGACGTCGGGGACGCGCAGGTCGTACTCGCCCTGGGGACCCTGGAGTCGACGCGCCTGGTGCTCCGGTCGCTGCCGGCCGGACTGCACCACGGCGCCGGAACGAACCTCGGCGCCAACACGGCCAGCTTCTTCACCTGCCGGCTGCCGCGCGCCGCCTTCCCCGGCCTGAGCACGCAACGGGCCGAACTGGCCGCGCTGTACGTCGACGGCGCCACCCCGGAGCGCGAGTTCCACCTGCACGTGACGGCGTGCGCGACGACCGACCGGGCCCGCGACCTCGGCCGTGTCTACCGGCTGATGCCCGACATGTTCGGTGACGGCACGCCGGAGCGGGTCAGCGACCCCGAGCACGTCGTGCTGCTGGTGCACGGCCTCGCCCAGCTCGCCGGCGACCCGCTCTCGCCCACGGCCAGCAGCGTGACCCTCGGCGACGACGGCGCCACCGTCGGGACCTACCGGCTGGCCCCCGCCGACCTCGCGGTGTGGGACGCCATGGACGACGCGGCCGATCACCTGACCCGGCATCTGGCGGGCGACGCGGCCCTTGAGTACTGGTCGCCCGCCGAGGGGGCCTGGTCGGCCGAGCCGCCGGCCCGGCGCATGCCGTTCGCGTACCACGAGGCCGGGACCCTCAGGATGGGCGACACCCCGGACGACTCGGTGACCGACCACTACGGCCGGCTGCACGCCGCCGAGAACGTCCACGTCCTGGGCGGGGCCTCCTTCCCGACCCGGGGATCATGGAATCCGTTCCTGACCATGACGGCACTGGCACTGCGCCTGGCCGACCACCTCGCGGGCACCCCGTGAGCCCGCCCACGACGGCGGTGAGCGCGGACCCCGGGAGCCGCCGCCACGCACTCGTCACCAAGGTCTGGATCCTCTCGGGCCTGGTGGCCGTCGCGGACTTCGTCTTCGGCGCCGTGTTCGTGACCGTCATGGGCGGCAGCGGCCTCTCCGCGGCGGTGATCGGCGCCCTCCTGGCCGGTACGTCGGTGACCTCGCTCGTCCTGGAGGCGCCCAGCGGGGCCTGGGGCGACCGGTACGGGCACAAACGCCTCGTGGTGTGCGGTCTGGCGCTCTGGGGAACGGGCTTCCTGCTCTTCGCCCGCTCCACCACCCCCGTCGCCTTCGGCGCCGCGATCCTGCTGTGGGCGTCCGGGCTCGCCCTCTACTCGGGCGCCGCCCAGTCGCTGCTGATCAACACCCTCAACGCCGCCGGGGAGGAGCACCGGGGCAGCGGAGCCGTCCGGGGCGCCGAGACGGTGCGCTGGTCGGCGGCGGCCCTCGGTGCCTGCCTGGTGGCGGCCGGGGCGTGGGTCGTCGACACCCGTACGAGCATCGCCTTCGCGGGCGCGGTGCTGCTCTGCGCGGCCGGGTGGGTGGCCGCCGGATGGCCGGAGTCGCCGAAGGGCGGCGGTCTCACGCTGTGGCGGTCCCTGACCTCCGGCTACCGGCTCGTGCTGGGCCCGGAATGCCGGCCGCTGCTGTTCTTCAGCGTGCTGGCCAGCGTCGACCTGGGAGTCGTCATCCTCACCTGGCAGCCCGCGGCCCTCGCCGCCGGCGGACTCACGACGCGCTGGCTGGGGCTCGCGCTGCTGGTGCTGTCCGTCGCGGCGGCGGCCGGGGCCGCGGCGACCCGCTGGACGTCGCGCGTCGACCCCGCCCTGCTCCTTTGCGTACTTCTCCTCGGTCTGAACCTGTCGCTCCTCTGCGTGTACTGGGGCCCCTTCGGTACCGGCATCGCCTACCTCGGGGCGGAGTTCTTCGTCGGGGCGGCGCTCACGTCACTCGCCGTCTGGGGCCAGCAGGTCTTCCCCGACGCGTTGCGCGCCACCGCGACCTCCGTGCTCGGCACCGCCACCGGCACCGCCATCGCGCTCACCCACGGCGTCATGGGCTCGCTCTGGGACCGTCTCGGCCTCGCCCCCGCCGTCACCCTCGTCGCCGCGCTGCTCGGGGCCTGCGCCCTGGCCGCCGGGCTCGTCCGGCTGCGGCGGCGCCCCACCGCGCCGCCGTCCCCGTAGCCCGGCCCTGGCAGCCGGCCCAGTCACGCAGTCACCACTTGATCGGAGTCACCCGTGCACGTACTCGCCCTCGTCGTCCTCTTCGGTGTGCTGGCGGCCATGACCCTGCGCAACGGGGCCTTCTGGCTGAGGATGTGGAGACAGCCGGCGCTCCTCGCCAGGGAGCGTGCCGAGGTACGCGTCCTGGCCGCCGCCGTGGACCCGGCCACGCGCGCGGCCCGCGACGCGATCCGGCTGCACTACGTCATCCCCGCCTTCCAGGAGGTGGACTCCCTGGAGAAGACCTTCCGCGCCCTCCAGCGCTCCATAGAGGCGTCCACCTACCGCGCGACCATCACCGTCGTCACCTCGGTGCACGAACCCCACGGCCCCGGCATCGTGTCCACCCACACGCTGGCCGAGGAGCTGTGCGCCGGGTTCGCGGACGCCTCGTGCGTCATGGACCGCAGCGAAGTGCCCAGCATGGCGGCCGCGTTCAACACGGGCATGCGCACTGTCGCCGGGCTCGACGGCGACGGGCCGGGGGAGACGTACGTCGTCGTCTACAACGCCGACTCGACGGCGGCCCTCGACTCCGTGCAGGCCCTCGGCGACACCCTGGTGGCACGTTCGCTGCCGGCCGTGGCGCAGATCAACTTCCTGTCCCTGCGCAACGTGGACCGCATGACGGGCACCGGCCGGTGGTACGCCGTCGGAGCCGCCTACTACCAGACGCGCTGGGCGTTCGGTTTCGAGTACGACCTGCACCGGCGCAACAGCGCGGCCCGCCGGCGCGGCCCGCTCGGCCACTCGTACCACCTCAAGGGCCACGGTCTCGCGCTGCGGCTCGACACGGCGCTGGACGCCGGCGGATTCAGCACGGCGACGCCGTGCGAGGACCTCGAACTCGGCTTCCGTCTCGCGCTGCGCCGTGTTCCCGTCCACGTCGTCCCCGTCCTGGAGGACACCGAACACCCCACGACCGCCGCAGCGGTGACCGCGCAGAAGCGGTACTGGTACTCCGGCATGATCGACGTGCTCCAGTTCCACTGGCTCCTGCCCGAGGACCGCGCTGTCCAGCCGTGGCGCTTCGAGCTGAGCCGCCTGGCCTCCGTCTACCGCAGCGCGGGCTGCTTCCTCCTGGCGCCGGTCCCCTACTGGGTGCTGCTGGCGGGCGCCGTCGTTCTCGGGCAGCCCGTACTGGCGGTACTGCCGTTCCTCAACGCCGTGCTGTCCGCCTGGCTCGTCCGCCGGGCGGCGCGCAGGCTCGGCCGCCCGCTGCCGGCGCTGGGCCCGGCCGGGCTGGTGCTGCTTCCGGCCGGCATCCTCGTCTGGTCGCTCACGCGCAACATCGGCCCGGTGCAGTACCTGTGGAGCATGCTCCGGTCCCCGGACCGGCAGGGACGGCTGCGGGCGACCCACCTGCTGCACGTCGAGGACTCCGAGAAGCGGAGCGTGTGAGCCGTGGCGCCGCAGCCCTTCGACACCTTCTGGCACGCGCCCACCGCCCGGCTCCAGGCGTGGCGGGCCGGACTGAAGGAACCCCCGGCGACGACGATCGGCTTCCGGTCCCCCGTCCGGATCGGGCACGGGGAGCGGGGCGTGGTGTCCGTGGCCCTGCTCGCGTGCCCGGCCGCCGTCGCCTTCCTGCCGGACTGCCGCGACCGCCGTCTGCCGCTCGTCCTGAGCGACGAACCGGCCACCGCGCAGTGGACCGGCCACGCGTACGTACGCATGGGACTGCGGGGGAGCGAGGTGACGGAGATTCGGCTCGACGCGGAGGACCACGAGCCGACCGCGCCGGAGGTCTGAGCCGGTCCGCGTACTACCGGCCGCCCGTGCTCCGCTGCCCACCTACCGTGCCGCGCCCAGAAACCCGGACCGGTCCGCGAGCGCGCGGCGAGGAGGCGGGGGACACTTCCGCCCATCCCGTCCGTGTCGCTGTTGGGCCGAACGGGTGAGGCGCGGGAAGATGGTCCGATGCAGACACAGCAGGTGAGCGGAGTGGTCCGGTGAGCAGGTACGACGTCACCGATGAACAGTGGGCCGGGCTCGCTCAGGTCGTGCCGCTGCGCAGCAGGAACGAGTGGCCCTCCCGGGTCGACCACCGCACCGTGCCGCAGGAGGAGGCGGCCGCCGAGCAGCGGCGGATGATCGTGCTGCGCGTGCAGGTGTTCTCCGACGCCCGGGAGGTCGCGGAGTACCTGATCGCGCACGTACCGGTGCTCCTGGACCTGACGGCGGCGGACGCCGACGTGGCCAAGCGCATCCTCGACTTCAGCAGCGGCGTCGTCTTCGGTCTCGGCAGCGGCATGCACCGGGTCGACCGGAACGTCTTCCTGCTGTCGCCCGCCGGCATGGAGGTCGAGGGGGCCGAGGCCGCCGCCGTCCCCCAAACGTAGGAAGGTGCGTCAGGCGTAACGGTTCGCCCGCCGAACCGCTGCGTACCGTCCGGGCCATGACTGCCGTTTCCCCGGGGCCGACCCCGGGACCTCCAGCGCCGCTCCTCGCACCTCCTCGCGGACCCTCGGCGTCCCCGGGGTCCCCGGAGCGCGGCGTCCCCACGGTCACCGAACTGCGGCTCTCCGCCTTCCGGTCGCACCGCGGCGCCGTCGTCCCGCTCGGCCCGGTGACGCTGCTGGCGGGCCCCGCCGGCAGCGGCAAGTCCAGCGTGCTGGAGGCCTACGACGCGCTGGCCCGCCTCGGCGGGGGCGCCGCACTGGCGGAGGTGTTCCGGGACCCGGCGGGCTGCGTCCCGGAGCGGGCGGGCCCGGACGCCCAGGGGCGGCGGGGATTCAGAATCGGCTGCACCGTGGACGGGCCGGCCGGTCCGGTGCGTCTGGATCTCGCCGTGCAGGCCGAACCGGAGCTGCGCGTCGTCGGTGAGCGGCTGACGTGCGACGGGCGGACCCTGCTGAGCACGGCGCTGCGCGACCCGGGGCGCAGTACGGTCCAGGCCGCCTGGTACACGGCCGGCAGCGCCCCGGTGACGAAGGCGCCACTGCCCGACGACGTGCTCGGTACGGCGCTGCTGCCGCTGCGCGTGGCCGGCAAGACGGCGGGTCAGCTGAGGGTGCTGGCGGCGGCGGAACAAGTGGTCCTCGGCCTGCGCTCGGTGTTCGCCTGCGATCCGCAGCCCGCGCGGATGCGGGAGCCGGCGGCGCGGGGCGACGCCCGGCTGCGGCGCGGGTGCGACAACCTGGCGGAGGTGCTGTGGCGCACCCACCACCAGTGCGCGAAGCGCCACGCGCGACTGGCGGCGACGGTCCGGTCGGGGTGCGCGGGCCCGGTGGAGGCGCTGACCGTGGAGGAGCTCGCGGACGGGCGGGTACGGGCGCTGGTGGGCCGGGGCGGGCCGCTGGCCACGCCCGTGGAGCGGCTGGGCGACGGGGAACTCCGTTACCTGGCGCTGGCGCTTGTCCTGCTGACCGGGCCCGGGGTGCTGGCCATGGACACCGTCGCCGAAGTGCCCGCCGCCCTGCGGACGCTGACGGTGCTCGCGGACGGCTTCGACCGGTGCCTGGACGGGCGCCAGACCCGGGAACTGGTGGCGCTGGCGGCGTCCGTCTGCGCCGACCGGCACATCAGACTGCTGGGGACCGTCACGGACACCTCCGCCGGATACGCGCGTGAGGTGGACGGGGTGACGGTGGTAGACCTGGGCCGTGACTGAACTCGATCTGGCGGGACTGCAACGGCGGCTGGCGGACTTCGCGGCGGCGCGGGGCTGGGAGCCGTACCACACGCCGAAGAACCTGGCCGTCGCGCTGAGCGTGGAGGCGTCCGAACTGGTCGAGATCTTCCAGTGGCTGACGCCCGAGCAGTCGGCGCGCGTGATGGAGGATCCGCGCACCGCGCACCGCGTGACGGACGAGGTCGCCGATGTCCTGGCGTACTTGCTGCAGTTCAGTGAGGTGCTCGGGATCGATGTGCTGGCGGCCCTCGCAGCCAAGATCGACCGGAATGAGGTGCGCTTTCCGGTGCCGGAAAACAAGGATGGTCACTCTCCGGAGTGATGAAATTATCCGAATTCGCTTTTCTGTCCACAGATTTCGCCATAGCCCTGGCTTTCCGGGCCCCATGCCCTCACTCTGGGTAGTGGACGGGTGAGCGGTGCGCGAAAGAAGCGGGCCATGGTGAGGACGGGGGGCGGCACATGGACGCGGTAAGGCTCATCGGGCAGAGCCGGCACGCACTCGCGCGGAGCCGCACGGCACGGGACATCCTGGCGGAGGCGTGGCAGGCACAGGCGTTGACCCAGGCGGTGGGCGGGCACCTGGCGCTGACCGGCCCCGCGGAGCTGAGAGGCGAGGCGCGCGGGCTCAGCGAGACGGGCGGGCGGGGCTGCGGGGCGCTCGACATCCCGGCGCTGTGGGCGGGGGCGGCGGCCGACGCCGGGGGTTCGCCTCCCGACGCCCGGCCGCGGGCGGCGCAGATGACCCAGGTGGGGGACGCGCGGGGGACGCTGATCGGCCTGAGCGCGCTGCTCGGCGAGGTGGGCATCGCGCTGGTCGGCGTCGCGTGCGCCACCGACGAGGAGGCGCTCTACTGGCAGTGCATCGAGGGCATCGACGCCGCCGACGAGTCGAGTGACCGGGTGCGCGGGATATTACGGCGCCTGGCGGTGCGGGAGCAGGACAGGCGGCGCAGCGCCGCCTGGGACTCGGCGGCGGAGCCGTCGTGAGGCCGTCAGCCGTCGGCGCCGCCGCTCGCGGGCGCCGGCGACCGGCCGGTCGCCATCCGGCGGCCGGCAGTGCGTGCACGGGCCGCCGGGCGGCGGAAGTTCACCCGGGAGGGCAGTCGGGGGCCGGTTGCGGGAGGTGGGGTTGACGACGGCGGCACGGTGCAGGATGGAGGCATGGATCTTCGAATCTTCACGGAGCCCCAGCAGGGGGCGAGCTACGACACCCTGCTCACCGTCGCCAAGGCCACCGAGGACCTCGGCTTCGACGCCTTCTACCGGTCCGACCACTATCTGCGCATGGGCTCGGGCGACGGCCTGCCCGGGCCGACCGACGCCTGGATCACCCTGGCCGGGCTCGCCCGCGAGACCAAGCGGATCAGGCTCGGCACGCTGATGACCGCCGGCACCTTCCGGCTGCCGGGCGTGCTGGCCATCCAGGTGGCGCAGGTCGACCAGATGTCGGGCGGCCGGGTCGAACTGGGACTGGGCGCCGGGTGGTTCGAGGAGGAGCACCGGGCGTACGGCATCCCGTTCCCCAAGGAGAAGTTCGGCCGGCTGGAGGAGCAGCTCGCCATCGTCACCGGACTGTGGGCCACGGAGCCGGGCAGCACCTTCAGCTACGACGGGACGTACTACCGGCTGACGGACTCGCCCGCGCTGCCCAAGCCCGCCCAGGCGAAGGTGCCGGTGCTGATCGGCGGGCACGGCGCGGTCCGCACGCCGCGGCTCGCCGCGCAGTACGCCGACGAGTTCAACATCCCGTTCGCCTCGCTGGAGGACACCGAGCGGCAGTTCGGGCGGGTCAGGGAGGCGGCCGAGCGGGCCGGACGCGCGGCGGACGACCTGGTGTACTCCAACGCGCTGGTCGTGTGCGTCGGCAAGGACGACGCGGAGGTGGCGCGCCGGGCGGCGGCCATCGGGCGGGACGTGGCGGAGCTCAAGGCCAACGGACTCGCCGGCTCACCCGCCGAGGTCGTCGACAAGATCGGCCAGTTCGAGGCGGTCGGCGCGTCGCGGATCTACCTCCAGATGCTGGACCTGCACGACCTGGAACACCTGGAGCTGATCTCCTCGCAGGTCCAGTCGCAGCTGACCTGACGGCCGGCGCCCGAGGGCCGGCGCCCGAGGGCCGGCGCCCGAGGGCCGGCGCCTGACGGCCGGCGCCTGAGGACCAGCGCTCGGCGCTCCCGCGCCGCGCGCGCGCCCGCCCGCCCGAGTGAAAGTGAAGGAGACCGTGGTGAAGCCCGTCCGCCCGCTGACCGCAGCGCTCGGCCCCGATGCGCCGGGGCCCGTCGTCCTCGACGGGGGCCTGTCCAACCAGTTGGCGGCCCAGGGGTGCGATCTGTCCGACGCGCTGTGGTCGGCGCGGCTGCTCGCCGACGGACCGCAGCAGATCGCGGCTGCGCACGCGGCCTATGTGCGGGCGGGTGCGCAAGTGCTGATCACCGCCAGTTACCAGGCGACGTTCGAGGGCTTCGCGCGCCGGGGCATCGGCCGGAGCGAGGCGGTGGAACTGCTGGGGCGCAGCGTCGAACTGGCACGTGCGGCGGCACAGTCCGCGGACCGGGAGGTGTGGGTGGCGGCCTCGGTGGGGCCGTACGGGGCGATGCTCGCCGACGGCAGCGAGTACCGGGGGAGGTACGGCCTGTCGGTGAGGGAGCTCGAACGGTTCCACCGGCCGCGCGTCGAGGCGCTGGTCGCGGCGGCGCCCGACGTGCTGGCCCTGGAGACCGTGCCGGACGTCGACGAGGCGCAGGCGCTGCTGGCGGCGGTGGAGGGGACCGGGGCCCCGGTCTGGCTCTCCTACAGCGTCGCGGGCGGGCGGACCCGGGCCGGGCAGCCGCTGGACGCGGCCTTCGCCCTCGCGGCGGGCAACGACCAGGTGATCGCGGTGGGGGTCAACTGCTGCGAGCCGGGGGACGCGGACGCCGCCGTGGAGGTGGCGGCCTCGGTGACCGGGAAACCGGTGGTGGTCTATCCGAACAGCGGCGAACGGTGGGACGCGGAGGCGAGGCGGTGGCGCGGCGGGAGCACGTACGACCCGGGGCGGCTGCGCGAGTGGCGGGCCTCCGGGGCCCGGCTGGTGGGCGGCTGCTGCCGGGTCGGGCCGGCCGAGATCGCTGAGCTGGCCCGGCTGGCCGGACCGCTCGCTTAAACCCCTGGTCCGGCGCGGGGTGGGCCGACGATACTCGGACGTGTGTTCCTGACGATCAGTACTACCGGCAATCAGGAGCGTCCCGCGACCGACCTCGGCTTCCTGCTGCACAAGCACCCCGACAAGGCGCAGACGTTCTCCACTTCCCACGGCACGGCGCACGTCCTCTACCCCGAGGCGTCCGCCGAGCGGTGCACGGCCGCGCTCCTGCTGGAGGTGGATCCCGTGGCGCTCGTGCGGCGCGGCAAGGGCAAGGGGCGCGGCGGCTCGCCCGACTCCGCGCTCGCCCAGTACGTCAACGACCGGCCGTACGCCGCGTCGTCGCTGCTGGCCGTCGCCCTGAGCACGGTCTTCAAGTCCGCGCTCCAGGGCGTGTGCGCCGCCCGTCCCGAGCGCGCCGCGGCCCCGCTGCCGCTGCGCGTCGAGGTGCCCGCGCTGCCCGCCCGCGGCGGCGCCGAGCTGGTGACGAAGCTGTTCGCGCCGCTGGGCTGGACCACGGTGTCCGCGGAGCCGGTGGCGCTGGACGAGCAGTTCCCGGAGTGGGGCGACTCGCGGTACGTACAGCTCGTACTGGAGGGGGAGCTGCGGCTGGCCGACGCGCTGCGGCAGCTGTACGTCCTGCTGCCGGTCCTGGACGACGCGAAGCACTACTGGGTCGCGCCCGACGAGGTCGACAAACTGCTGCGGGCCGGTGAGGGCTGGCTGGCCGACCACCCCGAGCAGAAGCTCATCACCAGCCGTTATCTCTCCCGCCGCTGGAGCCTGACGCGGCAGGCCATGGAGCGTCTCGAACTGGTGCGTCTGGCCGAGGCCGACGACCTGGAGGTCGAGGAGATCGACAACGCCGTCGACGAGACCACGGACACCGACGAGCGCCCCGTGCCGCTCGCCGAGCGGCGCCGCGAAGCGATCCTCCAGGCCCTGGAGGCGACCGGCGCGACCCGGGTGCTGGACCTCGGCTGCGGGCAGGGCCAGCTGGTGCAGGCGCTGCTCAAGAACACCAAGTACACCGAGATCGTCGGCGTGGACGTGTCCGTGCGCGCCCTCACCGTCGCCTCCCGGCGCCTCAGGCTCGACCGGCTGGGCGAGCGGCAGGCCGAGCGCGTGAAGCTGATGCAGGGCTCGCTCACCTACACCGACAAGCGGCTCAAGGGGTACGACGCCGCCGTGCTCAGCGAGGTGGTCGAACACCTCGACCTGCCGCGGCTTCCCGCCCTGGAGTACGCCGTGTTCGGCTCGGCCCGGCCGCGTACCGTCCTGGTGACGACGCCGAACGTCGAGTACAACGTGCGCTGGGAGAGCCTGCCCGCCGGGCACGTGCGGCACGGCGACCACCGCTTCGAGTGGACGCGCGCGGAGTTCCGTGCGTGGGCCGAGCGGGTGGCGGAACGGCACGGCTACACCGCGGAGTTCGTGCCCGTCGGTCCCGAGGACCCCGAGGTCGGCCCGCCGACGCAGATGGCCGTGTTCACCCGGACCGCCCAGGGCGAGCAGGACAGGCACCCCACGCAGGACAGGCAGCCCACGGGCACGCGGGACACCGGCACACACGACAAGCCCGCGCAGGACGCCCAGGACACGAAGGCCGCGCAGGACGAGAAGGAGGCGAAAGCCGCATGAGCACCACCACCCGCACGCTTCCCGTCACCGACCTGTCCCTCGTGGTCCTCGTCGGCGCCACCGGATCGGGCAAGTCCACCTTCGCCCGGAAGCACTTCAAGCCGACCGAGGTCGTCTCCTCCGACTTCTGCCGCGGCCTCGTCGCCGACGACGAGAACGACCAGAGCGCGAGCCGCGACGCCTTCGACGTACTGCACTACATCGCGGGCAAGCGCCTGGAGGCCGGGCGGCTGACCGTCGTCGACGCCACCAACGTGCAGCAGGAGAGCAGGAAGCAGCTCGTCCAGCTCGCCCGGAAGTACGACGTGCTGCCGATCGCCATCGTCCTCGACCTGCCCGAGGAGGTCTGCGCCGCGCGCAACGCCGTACGGCCCGACCGGGCGGGGATGCCGCGCCACGTCATCCAGCGGCACCGGCGCGAGCTGCGCCGTTCGCTGCGGAGCCTGGAGCGCGAGGGCTTCCGCAAGGTGCACGTCCTGCGCAGCGTGGAGGAGGTCGACGCGGCCGAGGTCGTACTGGAGCGCCGCTACAACGACCTCACCCACCTCACCGGTCCCTTCGACATCATCGGCGACATCCACGGCTGCCGCTCCGAGCTGGAGACCCTGCTGGGCAAGCTCGGTTACGTCGACGGTTCGCACCCCGAGGGGCGTACGGCGGTGTTCGTCGGCGACCTCGTGGACCGCGGCCCGGACAGCCCCGGGGTGCTGCGCCGGGTGATGGACATGGTCGCCTCCGGTGACGCGCTGTGCGTGCCCGGGAACCACGAGAACAAGCTGGGCCGTTACCTCAAGGGCAGGAACGTCCAGCACACGCACGGACTGGCCGAGACCGTCGAGCAGTTGGAGAAGGAGGACGACGCCTTCAAGGAGCGGGTGAGAGAGTTCATCGACGGCCTCGTCAGCCACTACGTCCTCGACGGCGGCAACCTCGTGGTGTGCCACGCGGGCCTGCCGGAGAAGTACCACGGCCGCACCTCCGGCCGCGTCCGGTCGCACGCCCTGTACGGCGACACGACCGGCGAGACCGACGAGTTCGGCCTGCCCGTGCGCTACCCGTGGGCGGAGGAGTACCGGGGCCGCGCCGCCGTCGTCTACGGCCACACCCCGGTGCCCAACACCTCCTGGATCAACAACACCATCTGCCTGGACACCGGCGCCGTCTTCGGCGGGAAGATGACGGCGCTGCGCTGGCCCGAGCGCGAGCTCGTCGACGTACCGGCCGAGCGGGTCTGGTACGAGCCGGCCAAGCCGCTCACCACCGAGGCGCCGGGCGGCCACGACGGCCGCCCGCTGGACCTCGCCGACGTGCACGGCCGCCGGGTCGTCGAGACGCGGCACATGGGGCGGGTCGCCGTGCGCGAGGAGAACGCGGCGGCGGCGCTCGAAGTGATGAGCCGCTTCGCCGTCGACCCGCGCCTGCTCGCCTACCTGCCGCCGACGATGTCCCCGACCGCCACCTCGCACGTCGAGGGCTACCTGGAGCA
Organism: Streptomyces sp. NPDC054887; assembly: GCF_053610585.1. NCBI lineage: Bacteria > Bacillati > Actinomycetota > Actinomycetes > Kitasatosporales > Streptomycetaceae > Streptomyces > Streptomyces sp. NPDC054887. The sequence goes on from NZ_JBSGYQ010000002.1 coordinate 194,155, forward strand.
CCCGGCCGAAGCCTTCGCGACGTACAAGGCCGACGGTGTCGGCAGGGTCGTGTGCGAGGAGAAGCACATGGGCTCGCGCGCGGTGGTGCTGGTCTGCCGGAACGCGGACGTGGCGCGCGAGCGCTTCGGTGTGGACGGTCCCACGGGCGCCGTCCACACCCGCACCGGCCGCCCCTTCTTCGACGACGAGGCGGTCACCGAACTGATCCTCGCCCGGCTGCGCACCGCCGTGACCGAGGCCGGTCTCTGGGAGGAGTTCGCAACCGACTGGCTGCTGCTCGACGCGGAGCTGATGCCCTGGTCGCTCAAGGCGTCGGGGCTGCTGCGCCACCAGTACGCCGCCGTCGGAGCCGCCGCGCGCGCCGTCTTCCCCGGCACGGTGGCGGCCCTCGAAGGAGCGGCCGCACGCGGGGTCGACGTCAACGGGCTGCTCGCGACGCAGCGCCGGCGGGCCGGCGACGCCGCCGCGTTCACGGACGCGTACCGGCGCTACTGCTGGCCGACGGAAGGGCTGGAGGGCGTGCGCCTCGCGCCGTTCCAGCTGCTCGCCGTCCAAGGGCGCTCGCTCGCGGGCGTACCCCACGACGAGCAGCTCGCGTGGCTGGACCGGCTGGTCGAGCACGACCCGACGGCGCTCCTCCAGACCACCCGCAGGCTGATCGTCGACACCGGCGACCCGGAGTCCGTGCGGTCAGGCGTCGACTGGTGGCTGGAGATGACCAGCCGCGGCGGCGAGGGCATGGTCGTCAAGCCGGTCGAGGCGCTCGTACGGGACGGCAGGAACCGGCTCGTGCAGCCCGGGATCAAGGTGCGCGGCCGCGAGTACCTGCGGATCATCTACGGTCCCGAGTACACGCGCCCCGACCACCTCGACAAGCTGCGCGAGCGCTTCCTCGGCCACAAGCGCTCGCTCGCCCTGCGCGAGTACGCGCTCGGTCTCGAGGCGCTGGACCGGCTGGCCGAGGGGGAGCCGCTGTGGCGGATCCACGAGGCCGTGTTCGCGGTGCTGGCACTGGAGTCGGAGCCGGTCGACCCCCGGCTCTGATCCCCGTCGCCGTGCGGCGCCCCCGGTGAGAAAATGTGATCGCCTTCGAACCGGGGGCGCCATACACCCGCGCCCGCGGCCGTGCTCGGTCAGGATGGAGCCATGGGATTCCACGTCGATTCCGAGACCGGGCGCCTGCGCCGCGTCATCCTCCACCGACCGGACCTGGAGCTGAAGCGCCTCACCCCCGGCAACAAGGACGCGCTGCTCTTCGACGACGTGCTGTGGGTGCGCCGCGCGCGCCAGGAGCACGACGGATTCGCCGACGTCCTGCGCGACCGGGGCGTCGAGGTGCACCTCTTCGGTGATCTGCTGCGCGAGTCGCTGGAGATCCCGGAGGCCAGAGAGCTCGTCATGGACCGGGTCTTCGACGAGAAGGAGTACGGTCCGCTCGCCACCGGGCACCTGCGCGAGACGTTCGACGCCCTGCCCGTGGCCGAGCTGGTCGAGGCGCTCGTCGGCGGCATGACCAAGCGCGAGTACCTGGAGCGGCATCCCGAGCCCACCTCGGTCCGCTTCCACGTCATGGACCTCGACGACTTCCTGCTCGGGCCGCTGCCGAACCACCTGTTCACCCGGGACACCTCGGCGTGGATCTACGACGGCGTGGCCATCAACGCGATGCGCTGGCCGGCCCGGCAGCGCGAGACCGTGCACTTCGAGGCCATCTACAAGCACCATCCGCTGTTCAGGAGCCCGCAGGCGGGTGCGTTCCACCACTGGTCGGAGGGGCAGAGCGACTACCCGTCCACCATCGAGGGCGGCGACGTCCTGGTCCTCGGGAACGGCGCCGTCCTGATCGGGATGAGCGAGCGCACCACCCCGCAGGCCGTCGAGATGCTCGCCCGGGGCATGTTCGCGGCGGGCTCCGCGACCACGATCGTGGCGCTCGACATGCCCAAGCACCGGGCGTTCATGCACCTCGACACGGTGATGACCATGGTCGACGGCGACACCTTCACGCAGTACGCCGGGCTCGGCATGCTCCGCTCGTACACGATCGAACCGGGCGTGGGGGAGAAGGAGCTCAAGGTCACCGACCACCCGCCGGAGCACATGCACAAGGCCATCGCGGCCGCCCTCGGCCTCGGCGGCATCCGCGTGCTGACCCCCACCCAGGACGTGCACGCGGCGCAGCGAGAGCAGTGGGACGACGGCTGCAACGTACTGGCGGTCGAGCCCGGTGTCGTCGTGGCGTACGAGCGCAACGTCACCACCAACACCCACCTGCGCAAGGTGGGCATCGAGGTCATCGAGATCCGGGGCAACGAGCTGGGCAGGGGGCGCGGCGGCCCCCGGTGCATGAGCTGCCCGGTCGAACGGGACGCTGTATAGTGATGCGCTCTTCTGTATATAGTTACATCACTTCGCTTTCGTGACCGACTCAGGAGCAGCCACCATGGCGACAGACCTCGCAGGCCGCCACTTCCTCAAGGAGCTGGACTTCACCGCCGGGGAGTTCCGGAGCCTGCTCGACCTCGCCGCCGAGCTCAAGGCGGCGAAGAAGGCCGGCGCCGAGGTGCCGCGGCTGCGCGGCCGGAACATCGCGCTGATCTTCGAGAAGACGTCGACCCGCACCCGCTGCGCGTTCGAGGTCGCCGCCGCCGACCAGGGCGCCACGACGACGTACCTGGACCCCTCGGGCTCGCAGATGGGGCACAAGGAGTCGGTGAAGGACACGGCGCGGGTGCTGGGCCGGATGTTCGACGCGATCGAGTACCGCGGGGACAGCCAGGCCGCCGTCGAGGAGCTGGCGGCGTACGCCGGCGTACCGGTCTTCAACGGGCTCACCGACGACTGGCACCCCACCCAGATGCTCGCCGACGTGCTCACCATGACCGAGCACTGCGCCAAGCCGCTGGAGCGGATCGCGTTCGCCTACCTCGGGGACGCGCGGTTCAACATGGGCAACAGCTACCTGATCACCGGCGCCCTGCTCGGCATGGACGTACGCATCGTCGCGCCGCAGGCGTACTGGCCGGCCGAGGAGGTCGTCGCGCGGGCCAGGAAGGCCGCCGAGGAGAGCGGCGCGCGCATCACCCTCACCGAGGACGTCACCGAGGGCGTCCAGGGCGCCGACTTCGTCGCCACCGACGTCTGGGTGTCGATGGGGGAGCCCAAGGAGGTCTGGGGCGAGCGCATCGAGGCGCTCGGCCCGTACGCCGTCACCATGGACGTCCTGCGGGCCACCGGGAACGCGGACGTGAAGTTCCTGCACTGCCTGCCCGCCTTCCACGACCTCGGCACGAAGGTCGCCCGCGAAGTCCACGAGCGGTACGGCCTCGCCGAGCTGGAGGTCACGGACGAGGTGTTCGAATCGGCCCACTCGGTGGTCTTCGACGAGGCCGAGAACCGGATGCACACGATCAAGGCGGTGCTGGTCGCCACCATGGCGGCCAGCGGCGGCGCGGCCTGAAAGCGCCGCTCGGTGTCCGCCGCGCCGCCGGGGGCTTCTGCCTCTATCGCGCCGTCCTGACGACAGTCACGCAGGAGTGATACCTTCGGGAGGCAGGCACCAGCCGCACGGCTGAAGGAGGCCCCGCCCCGATGAGCCCCTTTCCCAGTTCCGCATCGCGCACCGAGCACTGGCGCCACCTGCGGGTGACCGTCGAGGACGGCGTCGCCACCGTCACCCTCGCCCGGCCCGAGAAGCTCAACGCGCTCACCTTCGGCGCGTACGCGGACCTGCGCGACCTCCTGGCCGAGCTGGCCCGCGAGCGCTCGGTACGCGCGCTGGTCCTCGGCGGTGAGGGGCGCGGCTTCTGTTCCGGCGGCGACGTCGACGAGATCATCGGCGCCACGCTCTCCATGGACACCGCCCAGCTCCTGGACTTCAACCGGATGACCGGGCAGGTCGTACGGGCGCTGCGCGAGTGCCCCTTCCCGGTCGTCGCCGCCGTGCACGGGGTGGCCGCCGGCGCGGGCGCGGTGCTGGCCCTGGCCGCCGACTTCCGGGTCGCGGACCCCTCCGCCCGCTTCGCGTTCCTCTTCACGAAGGTCGGCCTTTCGGGCGGTGACATGGGCGCCGCCTACCTGCTGCCGCGCGTCGTGGGGCTCGGGCACGCCACCCGGCTGCTGATGCTCGGGGAGCCGGTGCGCGCGCCGGAGGCAGAGCGGATCGGCCTGATCAGCGAGCTGACGGACGAGGGGCGGGCCGACGCCCGCGCGGCCGAACTGGCCCGGCGCCTCGCGGACGGACCGGCCCTGGCCTACGCGCAGACGAAGGCGCTGCTCACCGCCGAGCTGGACATGCCGCTCGCCGCCGCCGTCGAGATGGACGCCGCCACCCAGGCGCTGCTGATGAACGGCGACGACTACGCCGAGTTCCACGCGGCCTTCACCGAGAAGCGCCCGCCCAAGTGGCGGGGGCGCTGACGATGCCCCGCCCCCGGCAGGACGACCGCGGTGGCCCCCGGGGGCCGGCCGGGCGCGCGCTGCGGATCGCCGTCGTGGGCGGCGGGCCCGGCGGGCTCTACGCCGCCGCACTGCTCAAGCGCCTCGACCCGGCGCGGGAGGTCACCGTCTGGGAGCGCGGCGCGCCCGACGACACCTTCGGCTTCGGAGTCGTGCTCTCGGACGAGACCCTGGGCGGCATCGAGCACGCCGACCCCGTCGTCCACCGGGCCCTCCAGGACGAGTTCGTACGGTGGGACGACATCGACATCGTCCACCGCGGCCGGACCCTGACCTCCGGCGGCCACGGCTTCGCCGCCCTCGGCCGCCGCCGGCTCCTGGAGATCCTGCACGAGCGCTGCCGCTCCCTGGGCGTCGGCCTGCGCGTCCGCGAGGAGGCGCCGCCCGCCGCCGACCTCTCCGCGGCGTACGACCTGGTCGTCGCGGCGGACGGGGTGCACAGCCTCACCCGTTCGGCGTACGCCGATGCCTTCGGCCCCCGCGTCACCACCCACCGCTGCCGCTACATCTGGCTCGCCGCCGACTTCCCCTTCGACGCCTTCCGCTTCGAGATCGCCGAGACCGAACACGGCGTCATGCAGCTCCACGGCTACCCGTACGCCAAGAACGCGTCGACCGTCATCGTCGAGATGCGCGAGGAGGTCTGGCGGGCCGCCGGTCTCGACCGCTGCGACGAGGCGACGTCGGCCGAGCACTGCGCCAAGGTCTTCGCCGACGCGCTCGGCGGGCGCGCGCTGCGCGGCAACAACTCGTCGTGGACCGCGTTCCGCACGGTCGTCAACGACCGCTGGAGCCACGGCAACACGGTCCTGCTCGGCGACGCCGCCCACACGGCCCACTTCTCCATCGGGTCGGGAACCAAGCTGGCCGTCGAGGACGCCCTGGCGCTGGCGGCGTGCGTCGACGAGCAGCCCGACCTGCCGGCCGCGCTGGCGGCGTACGAGGCCGAGCGGCGTCCCGTCGTCGCGTCCACGCAGCGCGCGGCCGCCGCCAGCCTGCGCTGGTTCGAGGACCTCGCGACGTACCTCGACCAGCCGCCCCGCCAGTTCGCCTTCAACCTGCTCACCCGCAGCCGCCGCGTCACCCACGACAACCTGCGGCTGCGCGACCCCGGCTTCACCGGCGCGGTGGAGGAGGACTTCGGCTGCCCGCCGGGAACGCCGCCGATGTTCACCCCCTTCCGGCTGCGGGGCCTGACGCTCCGCAACCGGGTGGTCGTCTCGCCGATGGACATGTACTCGGCGGTCGACGGCGTCCCCGGCGACTTCCACCTCGTCCACCTGGGCGCGCGGGCGCTCGGCGGAGCCGGCCTCGTCATGACCGAGATGGTGTGCGTCAGCCCCCGGGGCCGCATCACGCCGGGCTGCGCCGGCCTCTACACAGCCGAACAGGCCGCCGCCTGGCGCCGGATCACCGACTTCGTCCACGAGCAGTCACCGGGCACGGCCGTCGGGGTCCAGCTCGGCCACTCGGGCCGCAAGGGCTCGACGCGCCTGATGTGGGAGGGCATCGACCAGCCGCTCGACGACGGGAACTGGCCCGTCGCGGCGGCGTCCGCGCTGCCGTACCGCGAGGGCGTCAACCAGGTCCCGCGCGAGCTCGACGCGAACGGACTCGCCCGCGTGCGCGAGCAGTTCGTGTCGGCGGCGAAGCGCGCGGCCGACTGCGGATTCGACCTCCTCGAACTGCACTGCGCCCACGGCTACCTGCTGTCCGGCTTCCTCTCACCGCTCACCAACCGGCGTACGGACGCGTACGGCGGTTCCCTCGCCGGACGGCTGCGCTTCCCGCTGGAGGTCTTCGACGCGGTACGCGCGGTCTGGCCGGACGACCGGCCGATGACGGTCCGCATCTCCGCCACGGACTGGGCGGACGGCGGCACGACGGCCGAGGACGCGGTCGCGATCGCGCGGGCGTTCGCCGGGCACGGGGCCGACGCGATCGACGTGTCGACCGGGCAGGTCGTCGCGGACGAGGCCCCCGAGTACGGGCGTTCGTACCAGGCGCCCTACGCCGACCGCATCCGCAACGCGCTCGGGGTGCCGGTGGTGGCGGTCGGTGCGATCTCGTCCTGGGACGACGTGAACTCACTGCTGCTCGCCGGGCGCGCGGACCTGTGCGCGCTGGCCCGGCCGCACCTGTACGACCCGCACTGGACGCTGCACGCGGCGGCGGAACAGGGCTACTCCGGGCCGGGTGCGCCGTGGCCCCTGCCGTACCGGGCGGGCAGCCGCACACCGCCGACGGGCCGGACCGACGCGCCGAAGCCGCGGCTGAGCCTGCGGTAGGGCGGGCACGGCCGCAGGGCCTGCCCGTCCCGCCCGCAGCGGTGTCAGCCCCTCGGTGCGATCTCCACGCGGTCGGCCACCGGGCGGTAGCCGATGCGCTGGTACACCGCGTTGCTCGTGGGGTTCGCGAGGTCGGTGAACAGCAGCACCTCGGCCGCTCCCGCCGCCAACGCCGCCCCGCTCACCACCGCCGTGACGGCCGCCGCGTACCCCCGCCCCCGCCACCGAGGCGGGGTGTAGACCGGCGCCACGCGCACCGTGCCCGCAGCCGGGCGCAGGGCGCCCGCCATCGACACCGGGACACCGTCGTGCTCCCACAGGGTCAGGCCCCCGTACGCGATGCGGTCGTCCACCGCCCGCCCCGCCCCCGGGCCGGGGTGGCCGGTCTCCCGCCGGAAGGCGTTCACCCACTCCGCCAGCAGGGCCCGGTCGGCCGCCGTGGCCACCCGGGCGCGGCCGGCGGGGGCGGGGTCCGGCGACGTCAGCCGGCCCAGCCGGTACAGGCGCTGCTCGACGACCGTCGTGACCTCCGCGCCGTCGCGCCGCCACAGCGCCGCCAGCGCCTGCGCCGTGCCGCGCTCCGCGCCGACCGCCGGGCCGCCCCACCGCGCGCACACCTCCGCCAGCGGTCCCACCGCCTCCGCCGGCACCGTCCCCACCACGACCGCGTGCGGCGGCGTCCACAGCAGCGCGCCCGTCACGCGGCCGTCCGCGCCGCGCCACCAGCCGTAGCGCGGGGTGCCTTCGCCGTACGCGTCGCTCCCGCGCCGCCGCAGTGTGTCGGCGACCGTCAGCAGCAGGGTGTTCTCCGCGGGCCGCGCGGCGACGGCGGCACCCGCCACGGCCAGGTACGTGTCGAGGTCTTCGGTGAGTGTCCAGGGCATGCCACATGCTGCCCGGCAGCCTCCGGCCCTGTCACACCTTTTTGCGTTCAGCCGCCGTCGCCGGCGCTCTCGCCCCCGCGCACGAACCGTTCCCCCGCGTCCCGCAGCCGCGCGTGCAACTGCGCGAAGACCGCCGCCGAACGCGCCCCCGGCCAGTCCGCAGGCAGCAGCTCGGCCGGCAGGCCGGGGTCCGCGTACGGCAGCCGGCGCCAGGAGTCGAGCGCGAGGAGGTAGTCCCGGTAGGCGCGCTCGGGGTCCGGCGCCGCCGGCCCGCCGAGTCCCGGGCCGCCCCCGGAACCCGCCCTCTCCCGGGCCGTCCAGGACCGCAGCACCGGCTCGTGCAGGTCGAGGAACTCCTCGTGCTGCTTGGCGATCGACGTCAGGTCCCACCAGCGCGCCACCGCTTCCTCCGTCGCCGCGAAGCCGAGGTGCTCCCCGCGGAACAGGTCGACGTACGAGGACAGCTGGAGGCGTTCCATGGTGTGGCGGGTCTCCTCGTACAGCCGCGCCGGGGCGATCCACACGCCCGGCGCGGCCGACCCGAAGCCGAGGCGGGCGAGGCGGGAGCGGAGCACGTGCCGCTTGGCGCGCTCGGCCTCGGGCACGGAGAAGACCGCCAGCACCCAGCCGTCGGACAGCCGGGGCGCGGGGTGGTCGTAGATGCGCCGGTCGCCGTCGTCCAGGAGCTGGTGGGCGTCGTCGGACAGCGCGTATCCGGCCGCGCCCCGGGGCGTACGGGCGGCCACCAGCAGGCCGCGGCGCTTGAGCCGCGAGACCGACGAGCGCACCGACGGGGCGTCGACCCCGACCGCCGCCAGCAACCGGATCAGCTCGGCGACCGGCATGGGTTCCCCGCCTCCGCCGGGAACGCGTCCGTACGCGCCGTAGAGGGAGACGATCAGGGAACGAGGGGTGTGCTGCTCGGCCACGTGATCACTCTACGGCCGCCCGCAGCCGGAAGCGCTGGAGCTTGCCGGTCGGCGTACGGGGGAGGGCGTCCAGGAAGACGATCTCCCGCGGGCACTTGTACGGAGCCAGCTCGGCCTTGACGAAGTCGCGCAGCAGCGCCGCGGTCGCCCCGTCGCGCGCCACCCCGTCGCGCAGGACGGCGTACGCCACCACGACCTGCCCGCGCCGCTCGTCGGCCCGCCCCACCACCGCCGCCTCGACCACGTCCCGATGGCGCAGCAGGGCGTCCTCGACCTCGGGGCCCGCGATGTTGTAGCCGGCGGAGATGATCATGTCGTCCGCGCGGGCCACGTACCGGAAGTAGCCGTCGGGCTCCCGGACGTACGTGTCACCGGTGACGTTCCAGCCGTCGCGCGCGTACTCCGTCTGCCGTGCGTCGCCCAGGTAGCGGCAGCCCACCGGCCCGCGCACCGCGAGGAGCCCCGGTTCGCCGTCGGGGACCGGCAGGCCGCCCGCGTCCACCACCCGGGCCTCCCAGCCCGGCACGGGCACGCCCGTGGTCCCCGGTCTGGCCGCCCCGTCCGCCGCCGAGATGAAGATGTGCAGCAGCTCGGTCGCGCCGATGCCGTTGATGAGGCGCACGCCGGTGCGCTCGTGCCAGGCCCGCCAGGTCGCGGCGGGCAGGTTCTCGCCGGCCGACACGCAGCGGCGCAGGGCGCTCAGGTCGTGGCCGTCGAGGTGGTCGAGCATGGCCCGGTACGCCGTCGGAGCCGTGAACAGCACCGACACCCGGTGTTCGGCCAGGGCGGGCAGCAACTGCTTCGGGCCCGCCTGTTCGAGCAGCAGCGCCGACGCCCCCGCCCGCAGCGGGAAGATCACCAGGCCGCCGAGCCCGAAGGTGAAACCCAGGGGCGGACTGCCGGCGAAGACGTCGTCGGGCCCGGGCGCGAGCACATGGCGCGAGAAGGTGTCGGCGACGGCCAGCACGTCCCGGTGGAAGTGCATGCAGCCCTTGGGCCGCCCCGTCGTCCCCGAGGTGAAGGCGATGAGCGCGACGTCGTCGGCGGACGTCTCCACGGCGGCGTACCGCGACGGCTTGCCGGCCGCCGCCCGCAGCAGGTCGTCGGGCGCGTCACCGCCGAACGTCGTGACGCGCAGGCCGGGCACCTCGGCCTTCACCAGGTCGTCGACGGCCCGTACGTCGCACAGCGCGTGGCCGACCCGGGCGATCTCGCACATGGTCGCCAGCTCGGACGCCCGCTGCTGCGCGAGCACCGTCACCGCCACCGCGCCCGCCTTCATCACCGCGAGCCAGCAGGCCGCGAGGTACGGCGTGGTGGGCCCGCGCAGCAGCACGCGGTTGCCGGGCACCACGCCCAGGTCGGTGGTGAGGACGTGCGCGATCCGGTCGACGCGGGTGAGCAGTTCGCCGTACGTCCACACCTCGCCGGCGGCGGTGCGGAAGGCGGGCCGGTCCGCGCCGAAACGTTCGATCGTACGGTCCAGGAGCTCCGCGCCGCAGTTGAGGCGGTCGGGATAGCGCAGCTCCGGACGGTCGAAGAGCAGCTGCGGCCACTGATGTGCGGGCGGAAGCTGGTCGCGGGGAAAGGTATCGATGTGCGCTGAGGTCTTCAGCTCCATGACGGGATCGCCCCCTTGTCGCCTCTTGAGCGTATCGTTCGGGTGACGACAGTCAACGGTTCGCGATAAGAGTGAGGCGAGGACATGCCGCAATTCGCGCTGGAACCCCGGCAGCAGGAATGGTGCGAGCGGCTGCGCGCCCTGGCTGCGAACCATCTGCGCCCTCTCGCCGAGAAGGGGGAACCGGGGCGGGTGAACCGTCCGTTGATCGCCGCACTCGGCGAACACGGCCTGCTGGCGCGGCTGTTCGACTCGGGGGCGCTCGACCTCTGCCTGATGCGGGAATCCCTCGCCCGGGCCTGCACCGAGGCCGAGACGGCCCTCGCCCTGCAAGGGCTCGGCGCCAGTCCCGTGGCCAGGGCGGGCACGGCCGAACAGCGGGCGCGCTGGCTGCCCGAAGTGACCGCGGGGCGGGCGGTCGCCGCCTTCGCGCTCAGCGAGCCGGGCGCGGGATCGGACGCCGCGGCGCTCTCGCTCAAGACCGTACCGGAGGGTGACGGATGGCGCCTGTCCGGTGAGAAGCTCTGGATCTCCAACGCGCCGGAGGCCGACTTCTACACCGTGTTCGCCCTCACCACCGAGGGGGCGGGCGCCCGAGGCGTCACCGCGTTCCTGGTCCCCGCCGGACGCCCCGGGCTGACCGGCACGGCGCTCGACATGCTCTCGCCGCACCCCATCGGCGCCCTCGCCTTCGACGGCGTACCGGTCACCCGCGCCGACGTCGTCGGTCAGGTGGACCGCGGCTTCCGCGTCGCGATGGACACCCTCAACCTCTTCCGCCCCAGCGTCGGAGCCTTCGCCGTCGGCATGGCCCAGGCCGCCCTCGACGCGGCCCTCGCGCACACCGCGGGCCGCACCGCCTTCGGCGGCCTGCTCAAGGACCTCCAGTCGGTGGCCCACCAGGTCGCGGAGATGGCGACCCGCACGGAGGCCGCGCGCCTGCTCGTGTACGCCGCCGCCTGCGCGTACGACGCCGGCGAGCCCGGCGTACCCCGCCGCGCCGCGATGGCCAAGCTCTTCGCCACCGAGACCGCCCAGTACGTCGTCGACGCCGCGGTGCAGTTGCACGGGGCCCGCGCCCTCCAGCGCGGCCATCTGCTCGAACACCTCTACCGGGAGGTGCGGGCACCCCGTATCTACGAAGGCGCGACCGAGGTCCAGCGCACGATCATCGCGAAGGAGCTGTACCGATGACCACGCACCACCCACCTCACCCGCCGCGCCCGCACCGACTCAGCCGCGTCAACCCGGCCGAGCTCTCGCCGCCCTCCGGCTTCTCGCACGCCGTCACCGCCACCGGCTCCCATCTGGTCTTCCTGGCGGGGCAGACGGCGCTCGACACGGACGGCAAGGTCGTCGGGGACACGCTTCCCGCCCAGTTCGAGAAGGCGCTCGGCAACCTCCTCGCGGCGCTGCACGCCGCCGGGGGTGCCCCCGCCGACCTGGCCCGCGTCACCGTCTACGCCACCGATGTCGCCGACTACCGCGCGCACGCCGCCGAACTGGGCCGCATCTGGGGCAGGCTGGCGGGCCGCGACTACCCGGCGATGGCGGTGATCGGCGTGGTCCGCCTGTGGGACGAACAGGCCCTGGTCGAGCTGGACGGGGTCGCCGTACTGCCGTGAACGCGCCGGGCGTCCCTCCACCGGGCGGGGCGCACACGCGCCGGTGGAGGGAGCGCGGTCACCGCCCGCCGCGCGCCGCCTCGCCGAAGGTCAGGCCGGTACCGGCCAGGTCGGCCCGGACCCCCTCACGCTCCACGGTGATGCCGCGCAGCCGGAGCCCGGCCGGCTCGTCGGGCAGCCGGAAGTCCAGCGCCAGCCGCTCGGACACCTCCGGCGGGCGCAGACTGAGCAGCGCGCCGACCAGCCGGGGATCGATGCCGGCCTTCTCCAGCAGCCAGGGACGGTCCCTGACCACGTCCACGAGGTTGAGCCGCATGAGCTGCCGCAGGAAGCGGGGCGAGCCGGTGAGCTCGCTCAGCGCCTTCTCGCTGCGCAGCGCCCGCTCGACCCACTCCTTCCGTACGCCGAGCCGGTCGACCACCGCCGGAACGGCCAGCAGGGCCTTGACGTGGGCCGCTTCCCGGCCGATCCGGGCGGCGGCCTCGGGGTGCAACCGCAGGCCGGAGTGCTCGCGGTCCTTGCCCGGCCGGTAGGTGACGAGGCCCGGGATGTCGAGCCGCATCCGGTCGACGGTGGTGGACACCGCCCGGTCGCCGTCGCGGCGGATGTGCGCCTCGGCGGCCACGCGCACTTCGTGTCCGGCCACGGGCAGAGAGCCCGCCACTCGCACCCGGTCGTCGCCGTCCCTGGTGAACCTCGCCTGGGAGGCGCCCAGTTCGCGGTTCAGGTCGTCGAAGGACAGCAGGACGTCGCCGGCCACGCTGCCGACGACCGCGCCCCTGATCGACGTGGGGAGGTCGCCGACGACGCGGATGTTTCTGGCGGTGGCCCGCACCCGGGCGAGGGAGACCCGGTCGGCGGCCACGTCGGGAACGGAGACCGCGACCTCGTCGAGCCGCCGGTTCGCGACCTGGGTGAGGAAGGGGAAGCCGCGGATCTCGACCTCGGGCGCGGCGCCCGTCCCCAGCGACTGCTGGAGCTTCTCCTCGGCCTTGTCCTGTGCGTACAGCACGGCGAAGCGGTCGCAGGCCAGCAGGACGGCGGTGAGGACGAGGCCGGTGGCCGCCAGTTTCAGTACGAAGGGCACGGCGGCGAGCCTGCTCCTGCCGCGGTGGTTGGGCGGTTTCCACTCCTCTTCGGCACGGCCGTCGCCGAGGGGCCGGTCGTCGGGCGCGAGTCCGAGCCCGAGCGGGTCGTCCTCGCCGCCGGTCAGCGGGGGATCGGCCCAGTCCGGCTCCGGCGAGGCGAGCAGGGCCAGTTCGTCGTAGGGATTGGGGGGATGTGAGGCTATGCGTGTGGGGGGTCGCATCGGCTCATCCCACCATGTGAACCGCCCTCGAACGCAAGCGCGATGGGCGGTACCTCCTTATTCAGCCATCTTTGTGGCAGGGAAAGAGAGACCCCCGTGAGCGCCGCCTGGTTCGAACGCCCCACCCTGACCGGCCGTTTCGTACGCCTGGAGCCCTTGACCCCGGCCCACGCGGACGGCCTCTTCGAGGCACTGAAGGACCCGTCGGTCTGGCCGTGGCTGTCCAAGAAGCAGCCCGCGGATCCGGCCGGAATGCGCCGGATCGTCGAGGGGCTCCTGGCGCGCCAGGAGGAGGGCGACAGCATCGCGCTCGCGCAGATCGACGTCGCGACGGGCGAGGTCGCCGGTTCCACGTCGTACTACGAGATCGAGCCGGCCCATCGCGGCATCGCCATCGGCTCGACCTGGCTCGGCAGTCGCTTCCAGCGCACCGGCATCAACACCGAGGCCAAGCTGCTGCTCCTCGGAAGGGCCTTCGACATCCTCGGCGCGCGGCGCGTCACCTGGCACACCGACCACCGCAACGAGCGCTCGCAGCGAGCCGTCGAGCGCCTCGGCGCCCGGCGCGAAGGGGTACTGCGCAGCCACCGGATCCGGCCGGACGGCACCGTGCGCGACACGGTCGTCTACTCGATGCTGGCCGACGAGTGGCCCGCGGCCCGCGAGGCCCTGACCGCCCGCCTCGCGCGTTCCTGACCCCCCGCCCCACGCCGCCTCGTACACCGCCTCGTACGCCGCCGGAGGCATACCGCTGATCGAGTGGTGACGCCCGAAGGCGGGGTTTACGGTCGAATGGTGGGCGAAACCGCCCACGGTCCCTGCCGTGAGGGCGTATGCCATGACGACCCCACAACCGACACCGGCCACAGCGGGAGCCGCTCCGGGCACGGAAGGCAAGAACGGCCTCGCGCTGCTGGTCATCGCTTCGTGCCAGTTGATGGTGGTCCTCGACATCACCATCGTGAACATCGCTCTGCCGCAGATCCAGAGCGACCTGGAGTTCTCGACGACGAGCCTGTCGTGGGTGGTCAACGCCTACACGCTGACGTTCGGCGGGCTGCTGCTCCTCGGCGGCCGGGCCGGCGACATCCTCGGCCGCCGCCGGGTGTTCGTCTTCGGCGTCCTGCTGTTCGTCCTGGCGTCCCTGCTCGGCGGCCTCGCCCAGAACGCCGGACAACTCCTCGCCGCACGCGCCCTCCAGGGCGTCGGCGGCGCCATCGCCTCACCCACGTCGCTCGCGCTGATCGCCACCACCTTCACCGAAGGCCCGGCGCGCAACCGCGCCTTCGGCGTCTTCGCCGCGGTCTCGGCCGGCGGTGGCGCCATCGGCCTGCTGGCCGGCGGCATGCTCGTCGAATGGCTGGACTGGCGCTGGGTGTTCTTCGTCAACGTGCCGATCGGCGTGCTCATCGCCGTCGCCACCCCCCGCGTCATCAAGGAGTCGGAGCGCCATCCCGGCCACTTCGACATCACCGGCGCGCTGACCTCCACCCTCGGCATGGTGTGCCTGGTCTACGGATTCATCCGCGCCGCGCAGGAGGGCTGGAGCGACGCGCTGACGCTGGCGTCGTTCGGCGCGGCCGTGGTGCTGCTCGCGCTGTTCGTCCTGGTCGAGCGGCGGTCGAGGCAGCCGATCACCCCGCTGCACATGTTCGCCGACCGCAACCGGGCGGGCACGTACGGCATCATGCTCGCTCTCGCCGCCGCCATCTTCGGCATGTTCTTCTTCCTCACGCTGTTCGTCCAGGGCGTCCTGGACTTCAGCCCGCTCGAAGCCGGGCTCGCCTTCCTGCCGGTCAGCGCCGTCATCGCGGTCGGCGCGGGCATCACCTCCCATTACCTGCCGAAGTACGGACCCAAGCCCTTCATGGTCACGGGGGCGGTGCTGGCGGCGGTGGGACTGTCCTGGCTGACGCTGACGGACGTCGACTCGACGTACCTGGGCAGCATCCTGGGACCGATGCTGGTCTTCAGCCTCGGCATGGGCATGAACTTCGTCGCCCTGACACTGATGGCGGTCTCCAACGTGCCCACGCACGAGACGGGCGCGGCGTCCGGACTGCTCAACGTCACCCAGCAGGTCGGCGGTTCGCTGGGCCTGTCCATCCTGGTGACGATGTACGGCACGGCGAGCCGCAACGAGGCGAAGGACCAGGTCCCGGCGTTCATGGCGCAGGCCACACCGGGCGAACGGCTGGCCTTCGAGCGTACGGGCCAACTCCCGCCGCCCTGGGGCGACCAGGTGCTCACCTCGGGCGTCTCCGCCGCGTTCATCGTGGCCGCCGCCTTCACGATCGTCGCGGCGGTCATCGCGTTCTTCGCCATCCAGGTCCGCCCGTCCGACCTGGAACGCCTCAAGGGCGGGGGGCTGCCCGTCCCCTGAGGCCGGCGCGCCGCCTGTTTGCCGACGGGAGGACCGGCAAGATGGCAGGGGACAGGCGGCGGCAGGACATTGAGGAGCAGCAGTGATCACCCAGGAGCAGCTCGGCACGCTGACCGGCCGCCCCGTGCACGACGCGGACGGCCGCCCCATCGGCCACGTGGAACGCCTCCTGCTCGACGACACCACCGGCCGTCCCGAGTGGGCGCTGGTGCGCGGCGGCCCGTCCGGCCCCGGCGACGCCTTCGTCCCCCTGCGGGAGGCCGTGCTGGCAGGAGACCACGTGGACGTCGCCTTCACGACCGCCGCGATTCGGTCGGCCCCTACCCCGGGGGGCGACGATGTCCTGTCCGTGGCCGACGAGCGGACGCTGTTCGCGCACTACGGGATCCGGGACGTGCGGGAGCAGATCAACGCCGACGAGGGCACGGGCTGGTCCGCGATGGACCGCGCCCAGCACATCCGGGACGGCGCGACCGACCCGGAGGGCGCCCGCACCCGCCTGCGCGCGTACGACCCGGCCTGACGCCTGCGGAGGGCGGCCGGCCCACCGGCCGCCCTCCCCCCGCGTGACCGTCGGAGGGGCATGCGCCCGCCTGCCCGCTCAGCCGTGACCGAGCCACTCGTTGAGCCTGATCCTCACCTGGTGGTTGTGATCGGTGTGCCAGACGACCTCGCCACCGACCTGCGCTCCCAGCGACGGAAGGCTCGCACCGGACGGCATCGAGCCGATGTCCGCCAGCCCGATCGCGCTGGGCGCACCGTCGATACGGATGAAGACCCCGAAGGGCCGGCACTCGAAGACCTGACCGGTGATGCGGGTGCCCACGGGGAGCGCGGACACGGTTGCCGACCACTCGCGGCGGACTTGCTCGGCGGACGGTTCGTCGGGCCAGACGTCTTCGGTCATGAGCTGATCCTGCCGGCGAACGATGTGCGGGAGCTCGTGGAACGGCTGTGCCCGCGGGGGAGACGTCGAGGACCCGTCGGACGGGCCGAGCGAGGATGGCCGTCGCCGGCGTCCTCCGCGGGGGCGGAGACACCGACGACGGCCTCTGCGGACGGCCCAGGAGCAATGAACGAAGTCCTGACCCGCGGCTGGATTAAATGTCCCGGAAGATCTCGATCTGCGCGCCGACCGAGTTGAGGCGTTCGGCCAGGTCCTCGTACCCCCGGTTGATGACGTAGACGTTGCGCAGGACGGACGTGCCCTCCGCCGCCATCATCGCCAGCAGGACGACCACCGCGGGCCGCAGCGCCGGCGGGCACATCATCTCGGCGGCGCGCCACCGGGTCGGGCCCTCGACGAGCACGCGGTGCGGGTCGAGGAGTTGCAGGCGCCCGCCGAGGCGGTTGAGGTCCGTCAGGTAGATCGCGCGGTTGTCGTACACCCAGTCGTGGATCAGGGTCTGGCCCTGGGCGACCGCCGCGATCGCCGCGAAGAACGGCACGTTGTCGATGTTGAGCCCGGGGAACGGCATCGGGTGGATCTTGTCGATGGGAGCCTCCAGCTTGGAGGGCCGCACCGTCAGGTCCACCAGCCGCGTCCGCCCGTTGTCCGCCTCGTACTCACCGCTGCGGTCGTGGTCCAGGCCCATCTCCTCCAGCACCGCGAGTTCGATCTCCAGGAACTCGATCGGCACCCGGCGGATCGTCAGCTCCGAGCCCGTCACCACGGCCGCCGCGAGCAGACTCATCGCCTCGACCGGGTCCTCGGACGGCGAGTAGTCGACGTCCACGTCGATGTTCGGTACGCCGTGCACGGTCAGCGTGGTGGTCCCGACGCCGTCGACGCGTACGCCGAGCGCCTCCAGGAAGAAGCACAGGTCCTGGACCATGTAGTTGGACGACGCGTTGCGGATGACGCTGACGCCGTCGTGGCGGGCCGCCGCCAGCAGCGCGTTCTCGGTCACCGTGTCGCCGCGCTCGGTCAGCACGATCGGACGGGCGGGGCCGGCCGAGGGCTCCACCACAGCGTGGTAGATGCCCTCGGTCGCGGTGATGTCGAGACCGAAGCGCCGCAGCGCGATCATGTGCGGCTCGATGGTGCGGGTGCCGAGGTCGCAGCCGCCCGCGTAGGGGAGTTTGAAGTGGTCCATGCGGTGCAGCAGCGGGCCGAGGAACATGATGATGCTCCGCGTCCGCCGGGCCGCCTCCGCGTCCATGGACTCCATGTCGAGCTGGGCGGGCGGGACGATCTCCAGGTCCTTGCCGTCGTTGATCCAACGGGTGCGCACGCCGATGGAGTTCAGCACCTCCAGCAGGCGGTAGACCTCCTCGATGCGCGCGACGCGCCGCAGTACGGTGCGGCCCTTGTTGAGCAGCGAGGCGCAAAGCAGCGCCACGCACGCGTTCTTGCTCGTCTTCACGTCGATCGAGCCGGAGAGGCGGCGCCCGCCGACGACACGGAGATGCATCGGTCCCGCGTACCCCAGCGAGACGATTTCACTGTCGAGGGCCTCGCCGATGCGCGCGATCATCTCAAGACTGATGTTCTGGTTGCCGCGCTCGATGCGGTTGACGGCACTCTGGCTGGTGCCCAGCGCTTCGGCGAGCTGTGTCTGCGTCCAGCCGCGGTGCTGCCGGGCGTCACGGATGAGCTTGCCGATGCGTACGAGGTAGTCGTCTGCCATGGCGGCAGGTTATCTCAGATATGAGATGCCGCATCGCGAGGGGCCCGTGGGGCGGCCGTGTCGTGCGGGCGCGCGGGCGCCGACGCCGGGAGGGTGCGGGGAAAGGGGCGAGGTGGCGGCGGTCCGGGCATGACCGATTGGCGGTCATGTACTAGAGTTATCTCGACATCGAGATATCTGCCGAAGGCGTACCGCAGCCGCCGACCGGTAAGGGTGACCTAACTAAGTCTTACCTTAGCGGATGGCCAGGGGGTCGTGGCGGCAGGATGCGGTAAGAAACGCGCACATTGAAGAAGGAGACTGTCGTGTCGGCGAACAGCTTCGACGCCCGCAGCACGCTGCGCGTGGGCGACGAGTCGTACGAGATCTTCAAGCTGGACAAGGTCGAGGGCTCCGCGCGCCTCCCTTACAGCCTGAAGGTGCTGCTGGAGAACCTGCTCCGCACCGAGGACGGCGCGAACATCACCGCCGACCACATCCGGGCGATCGGCGGCTGGGACTCGCAGGCCCAGCCCAGCCAGGAGATCCAGTTCACGCCCGCCCGCGTGATCATGCAGGACTTCACCGGCGTGCCCTGTGTCGTCGACCTCGCCACCATGCGTGAGGCCGTCAAGGAGCTCGGCGGCGACCCGGCGAAGATCAACCCGCTGGCCCCGGCCGAGCTGGTCATCGACCACTCCGTCATCGCCGACAAGTTCGGCACCGCCGGCGCCTTCCAGCAGAACGTCGAGCTGGAGTACGGCCGCAACAAGGAGCGCTACCAGTTCCTGCGCTGGGGCCAGACCGCCTTCGACGAGTTCAAGGTCGTCCCCCCGGGCACCGGCATCGTCCACCAGGTCAACATCGAGCACCTGGCCCGCACGGTCATGGTCCGTAACGGCCAGGCGTACCCCGACACCCTCGTCGGCACCGACTCGCACACCACCATGGTCAACGGCCTCGGTGTGCTCGGCTGGGGCGTCGGCGGCATCGAGGCCGAGGCCGCGATGCTCGGCCAGCCGGTCTCCATGCTCATCCCGCGCGTCGTCGGCTTCAAGCTGACCGGCGAGCTGCCGGCCGGCACCACCGCCACCGACCTCGTCCTCACGATCACCGAGATGCTGCGCAAGCACGGCGTCGTCGGCAAGTTCGTGGAGTTCTACGGCGAGGGCGTCGCCGCCACCTCCCTCGCGAACCGCGCCACCATCGGCAACATGTCGCCGGAGTTCGGCTCCACCGCCGCGATCTTCCCGATCGACGACGAGACGCTGAAGTACCTGCGCCTGACCGGCCGCGACGCCCAGCAGGTCGCCCTCGTCGAGGCGTACGCCAAGGAGCAGGGCCTGTGGCTCGACCCGGCCGCCGAGCCGGACTTCTCCGAGAAGCTGGAGCTGGACCTGTCGACGGTCGTCCCGTCGATCGCCGGCCCCAAGCGCCCGCAGGACCGTATCGTCCTCGCCAACGCCGCCCAGCAGTTCGCGCAGGACGTGCGCAACTACGTCAGCGACGACGAGGAGGCGGGCAAGGAGTCCTTCCCGGCTTCCGACTCCCCGGCCGAGCACAACGGCGTACCGACCCGCCCGACCCTGGTCACCGCCGCCGACGGTTCGACGTACGAGATCGACCACGGCGCCGTCACCGTCGCCGCGATCACCTCGTGCACCAACACCTCGAACCCGTACGTCATGGTCGCCGCCGCGCTGGTGGCCAAGAAGGCGGTCGAGAAGGGCCTGACCCGCAAGCCGTGGGTCAAGACCACCCTCGCCCCGGGCTCGAAGGTCGTCACCGACTACTTCGACAAGGCGGGCCTGACCCCGTACCTCGACAAGGTCGGCTTCAACCTCGTCGGCTACGGCTGCACGACCTGCATCGGCAACTCGGGCCCGCTGCCCGAGGAGGTCTCGAAGGCCGTCAACGACAACGACCTCGCGGTCACGTCGGTCCTCTCGGGCAACCGCAACTTCGAGGGCCGCATCAACCCCGACGTCAAGATGAACTACCTGGCCTCCCCGCCGCTGGTCGTCGCGTACGCCATCGCGGGCTCCATGAAGGTGGACATCACCAAGGACGCCCTGGGCATCGACCAGGACGGCAAGCCGGTCTACCTCCAGGACATCTGGCCCACCGAGGCCGAGGTCAACGACGTCGTCGCCAACTCCATCGGCGAGGACATGTTCAACAAGTCCTACCAGGACGTCTTCGCGGGCGACGCCCAGTGGCAGGCCCTGGAGATCCCCACCGGCAACACCTTCGAGTGGGACAACGAGTCGACGTACGTCAGGAAGCCCCCGTACTTCGAGGGCATGACGATGGAGACGACCCCGGTCGAGGACATCACCGGCGCCCGCGTGCTGGCCAAGCTGGGCGACTCGGTCACCACCGACCACATCTCCCCGGCCGGCGCCATCAAGGCCGACACCCCGGCCGGCAAGTACCTCACGGAGCACGGCGTCGAGCGCCGCGACTTCAACTCCTACGGCTCCCGCCGTGGCAACCACGAGGTCATGATCCGCGGCACCTTCGCCAACATCCGTCTGCGCAACCAGATCGCGCCGGGCACCGAGGGCGGGTTCACCCGCGACTTCACCCAGGACGGCGGTCCGGTGTCGTACATCTACGACGCCTCGCAGAACTACCAGGCCGCCGGCGTCCCGCTGGTCATCCTGGCCGGCAAGGAGTACGGCTCGGGCTCGTCGCGCGACTGGGCGGCCAAGGGCACCGCGCTGCTCGGCGTCAAGGCCGTCATCGCCGAGTCGTACGAGCGCATCCACCGCTCGAACCTGATCGGCATGGGCGTCCTCCCGCTCCAGTACCCCGAGGGCGCCTCGGCCCCCACGCTGGGTCTGACCGGCGAGGAGACCTTCGAGATCACCGGCGTCACCGGCCTCAACGACGGCGGCATCCCGGACACGCTGAAGGTCAAGGCCGTCAGCCCGGCCGGCGAGACCGTCGAGTTCGACGCGAAGCTGCGCATCGACACGCCCGGCGAGGCGGACTACTACCGCAACGGCGGCATCCTCCAGTACGTGCTGCGGTCGCTGATCCGCAACTAGTCGTCACCGCCTGACGCCGAAGGGCCGCATCCCGATCACGGGGTGCGGCCCTTCGGCGACTCCCGTGCGGTCAGAGCACGCCGTCCCTCACGGCGGTGACGAAGGGCGCCCAGCCCGCGGCCCGGAACACGAGCGCGGGGCCCCCGGGTGCGGTCTTGCTGTCGCGGACGGGTATGAAGCCGCCGGGGCAGTCGTCGGCGACCTCGACGCAGTCGCCCCCGTCGCCATTGCTGTACGAGGACTTGCGCCACGCGGCTGAGCTCAGGTCATGTGTGGTGATCATGTGTCGTGTAGTCCTTCGCCGCCGACTCGATCAGGGCCAGGGACGCCTCCGGCGACAGCGCGGCGGCCCTGGCCAGATCGTAGGCCGATCGAAACTGGGCGACCAGGGCCGGTTCTTCGACGAGCTGGCCGGTATAGGAGCCTTCGGTGTAGACGACGGCCGGCTCGTCGGTGAAGTCCATCAGCGACACGTTGGTGTTGAGGAACGGATGTGGTCCGGCGCTGAAGGGCATGACCTGGAGCACGACATGGGGCCGGGTGCGCGCAGCCTTCAGGAGGTGCATGAGCTGGCCGTGCATGACAGCGGGACCGCCGACCGGCACGCGGAGCATGGCCTCGTGTGTGATCACCCAGAACACCGGCGCTGTGGGCGAGTCGAGCAGGCCCGCCCGTTCCATCCTGGTGCTGACATGCCCCTCGATCACCGACTGCGCGGCGAACGGGTGGGCTCCACGGGTCAGTGCCCGCGCGTAGCCCTCCGTCTGCAACAGCCCAGGAACCAGCATGGATCCGAACTGGCTGATCGCCGTCGCCCGCTGCTGAAGGTCCGCCGCGTCGGCGAAGTACTCAGCGACCTTCGACTTGCGTGCGAGGCGGCACAGGCGCTGAAGGTGCTCACCACTGCCCAGCACACCGTCGAGCATCTTCGAAAGATCGAATTGAGGCCGCCGGGTCGCGCCCTCCAACTGGCCGATGTACGCGCCGGAGCAGAAGACCTGCTCCCCGAGCTGCTCCTGCGAGTGGCCACCGGCTTCACGCAGGCGGCGCAGTTCCGAACCGTAGAACGACCTGGGGTCGGTGTACGGATCGAGGTCCTTGGGCTGAGGCATGGGCAACGCTCCTTCCGCGCACACAGAGCGTAGCCGCCGACAGTGACACTGCGCACACGAACGGTTACAACTCCCGCGCGTGGCAGGGAGGACCGGCCGCCGGACCGGTCCTCCCCCCGCCCGGGTCACCCCAGGAGTTCCACCTCGGCGAGCGTCGCCGGTCCGTCCGGCACCAGCCGGTACTTCTCGTACCCCTGCGGGCGGGCGACGGTGAACACGCGGGTCTGGTGGTCCCAGGCGAAGGACTCGCCCGTACGCCGGTCGAGCTCCGTCCACTTCTCACCGTCCCGCGAACCCTGGAGCACCCAGCCCAGGGGGGCCTGGGCGCGCTCAGAGGAGGTGAGGGTGTACTGGAGGGCGCGGGTGTCCGGCTTCACCGGCAGGTCGAGGCTCTCGAACCGCGCGTGCGTGGCCGACGAGTTGTCGAACAGCGGACCGGAGCCCGTGATCGCGTCCCGGCGCGGCGACGGCACCTTGTCGTCCCGGGTGATGGACACGGGCGCGTCCTTCTCACCCGTGCCCCACGACGAAGGCTCGGGGCCCATGTCGAACTCCAGCGTCCCGCCGCGCGCCAGCACGCCGTGCGGGAGCGCCGTGGAGTTCCACGGCCTGCCGTTGACCTCCAGCCCCTGCACGTAGACGTTCTCCGCGCTGTTCTCCGGGGCCTTGACCACGAGATCGCGGCCGTTCTCCAGGTGGACGGTGGCCTTCGTGAAGAGCGGCGAGCCGATCGCGTACTCGCCGCTGCCCATGACCAGCGGGTAGAAGCCGAGCGCGGAGAAGAGGTACCAGGCCGACTGCTCGCCGTTGTCCTCGTCGCCGTGGTAGCCCTGGCCGATCTCGCTGCCGGTGTAGAGGCGGGAGAGCACCTCGCGGACCTTCTCCTGCGTCTTCCACGGCTGCGAGGCGGCGTTGTACATGTACGTCGCGTGGTGGGCGACCTGGTTGCTGTGCCCGTACATGCCCATCCGTACGTCCCGCGCCTCCGTCATCTCGTGGATGACGCCGCCGTACGAGCCCGCGAACTCGGGGGCTGCCGTCTCCGGTGTGGAGAAGTACCGGTCGAGCTTGTCACCGAGACCGGCCCGGCCGCCGTAGAGGTTGGCGAGGCCGCGGGAGTCCTGGGGCGCGGTGAAGGCGTAGCCCCAGCCGTTGGTCTCGGTGTAGTCGTAACCCCAGATTCGCGGGTCGAACCTGTCCGACGGCACCCGCCAGTCGCCCTTGAGGTCGCGGCCCTGGAAGAAGCCGGCCTTGTCGTCGAAGAGCCTGACGTAGTTGCGGGCCCGGTCGAGGAAGTACGCCGCCTCCTCCTTGTAGCGCGCCTTCTTCGTCTTCTTGTGCAGCGCCTCGCCCATCTTCGCGAGGCCGTAGTCGTTGAGGTAGCCCTCCAGGGACCAGGAGAGTCCCTCGTGCGTCTCGGTGGAGGCGTACCCGAGGAAGGGGGACGTCTTCATGCCCTTGCGGCCCACGCCGGAGAAGGGCGGCACGACGGTGGCGTTCTTGAGCGCCGCCTCGTACGCCGCCTCGGCGTCGAAGTCCACGCCCTTGACGTACGCGTCCGCGAACGCCACGTCGGAGCTGGTGCCCGTCATCAGGTCGGCGTATCCGGGCGAGGACCAGCGGGAGATCCAGCCGCCGTCCTTGTACTGCTGGACGAAGCCGTCGACGAGCCTGCCGGCCTTCTTCGGGGTGAGGAAGGAGTACGCAGGCCAGGTGGTCCGGTAGGTGTCCCAGAAGCCGTTGTTGACGTACACCTCGCCGTCGACGATCTTCGCGCCGGTGTGGGTGGGCGTGTCGGGGCCCGGCTGCTTCGAGAAGGGGCTCGCGTACTGCTGCCTGGGACGGGCCCGCGTGCCGGTGTTCTCGAAGCCGGAGTTCGGATACAGGTACAGCCGGTAGAGGCTGGAGTAGAGGGTCGTCAGCTGGTCGCGGCTCGCGCCCTCGACCTCGACGCGGCCGAGGAGGTCGTCCCAGGCGGCCCGCGCCCGGTTCTTCACGCGCTCGAAGGAGGCGTCCGCCGGGATCTCGTCGGCGAGGTTCTTCTTCGCCTGGTCCACGCTGATGAGTGAAGTCGCCAGGCGCAGCGTCACGCGGCGGTCCTCACCGGGATCGAAACGCAGGTAACCGGTGACGTCGTCGCCCCCGCCGCCGCCGAGCTTGCCGCTCGCGGTGACCGGTGTGTCGAAGACGCCGTACACGAACATCCTGGTGGCGCCCGTGGACAGGCCGCTCTTGACGTCGGAGAAGCCGGTGAAGGAGCGGGTGGCGGGATCGAGGCTGAGGCCGCCGTCGTTCGACACGTTGTCGAATATGACGCTCGCGTCCTCGCCCGGATAGGTGAACCGCATCATCGCCGCGTGGTCGGTCGGGGCCATCTCGGCCTTGAGGCCGTTCTCGAAGGTGACCGCGTACTCGTGCGGTTTCGCCGTCTCCTTCTCGTGCCGGAAGGGCAGGGCGCGCGCCCTGCGGCCGGCGTCCGGGGTGCCCGCCGCCACGGACGGCATGAGCTGGAACGTCTGCCGGTCGCCCATCCAGGGGCTCGGCTCGTGGCTCGCGCTGAACGCCTGGAGGGTCGGCAGGTTGTCGGCGTTGTTGCCCCGGGCGTAGTCGTAGAGCCAACTGGTGGAGGCGGCGTTGGTCACCGGCGTCCAGAAGTTGAAGCCGTGCGGGACGGCGGTGGCGGGGATGTTGTTGCCCCGCGAGAACGCGCCGCTGGAATGGGTGCCGCGCGTGGTGGAGACGTAGTCCGCGAAGTGCGCGAGGCGCTTGTCGGGGGCCTTGGGGGCGAGTGCGATGTCGTCGACCCAGCCGCTGAACTTCGCCGGGCCCTTCGGCGAGTCGTACGCCACCAGCACCCGGTCGACGGTCCTGCCCGCCGCGACCGCGCCGATCCGCGACGCCTTGTGGTTCCACTGGTTGGCGTACAGCGTCTTCGAGGCGCCCTGGCCCTGCGGCGACAGGACGGCGCCGTGCTGGTCGAGGGCGCGCAGATCGCTCAGATAGGTGCCGTCCGTGAAGGCCAGGTCGACCGACACGTGGGTGGCGGGGTAGTCGAGGTCGGTCTCGGGGAGGGACGGGAAGACCCGGTAGGACAGCTCGGTGTTCCGCGTGACGCGCGTGTCGACGTCGAAGACCTTGTTGTACGAGTACGCCCGGCCGTCCGCCCGGTGCGTGCCGGCGTACCGCAGCGCGCGCCTGCCCGTGAAGCCCGCGCCCGACTTGGCGGTGGGGGAGCCGGAGGGCCCCCGGTCGACCTGGCTGCGCATGTCCTGGGGGGCGGGGGCGGAGGTGTCACCGTTCGAGAACTGAACGTCCGCCAGTTGGGTGGCGTCGGACGCGCCGTTGTTGCGGGTGATCTCCAGCCGGTAGTGCGCGTACGGTGTCGCGTTCTCGAAGCCGTAGCTCTTCGTCTCGAACCGTTTGGCGAAGGTCTCTCCCTCGCGCGAGTCGAGGACCGTCCACCGCTCGCCGTCCGCCGACCCCTTGAGCGTCCAGTCCTTCGGGTCGCGCTCGGCGTGGTCATTGGCCGAAGTGAGAGCGTATGTCACCACCTTGACCGGTTCGTCCAGATCGAACTCGATCCAGCCGGCGGGCCTGAAGGTCAGCCACTTGGTGGCGGGCTGGACGTCGACGAGGTTCTCCTTGGTCTCGCCGCCGCCGGTGTTCTCGCCGTCGGCGCGCAGCTCGACGACCCGGTCGGTCACATTGCCGGGGATGCCGGAGCTGTATCCGCCGTCGACGCCCGAAGCGCGCTTCTCGCCGCCGGGGGCGGTCTCCACCGTGTTGCGCCAGTCGGGCTGGGGTTCGTCCGCCTCGAACGAGGAACTGAAGGTCCGCTCCGGCGGCGCCGGCCGGTGCGGCTGGGCGACGGCCGCCGACGGCGCCGTCACGACCAGCAGGAGAGCGGTCGCCGCGACGGCGACGGCGGTGGGGCCCTGTGCGTGCCGAGGTCTGTACAGCATCCCGGACATTTCCTCCCCTGGACAACGTTGTCATGAGCGGTGCAACGGGGTCCAGTAGGGAGCCAAGTCACCGATGGTGTCAAGGGTGTTGTACGCGTCGGGGGAGGCGTGGGGGGCGCGCCGCGCTTACGGAGCCGAATGGACTAGCGCGCGCACGATCCGGGTGTCCCGAGGTCTCAACTCGGGAAAGCTTGCCGTCCAACCTTGCTTTCGATCTTGCTCAGTTGACCGGAAGTGGACTATACCTGTCGGCGTCCGCAACGCAGCTTTGCGGAAGCGGACCAGGGGGACGGGGAACAGTGGGGGAGGCCGCGTGACGGTTGCCGGCCCCCATGTCCGTATCTTCTGCAACTCAGCACGACCCAGCGTCATTTGACTGCGGTGGCGGGGCCCTTCGCCTAGGCGACGAGTACGGGCGACCGGTACACCGCCTGAGTCCTGGAGAAGGCGAGGACTTGAGCATGGGATCCACCTCCGCCCACAACAATGAGGGCCTTGGCCGTCGCGATCTGATCAAGCGGTCGGCCGCACTCGGCCTGATCGCTGTTCCGACGATGAGCTTCCTGTCGGCCTGCGCGAGCGGCGACAGCGGCGGCGAGGACAAGGTCGACAAGGGCAAGAAGACCGAGAAGAACCCGCTGGGCGTCAACGAGAAGGCGGGCATGGAAGCCGTCATCTTCGACGGCGGTTTCGGCACCAAGTACGTCCAGGACGCCATCAAGGACTACGAGGCCAGCTACGGCAAGGTCAAGTTCAAGGCGACCCAGGACATCCAGCCGCTGCTCCAGCCCCGCATGGTCGGCGGCAACCCGCCGGACCTGGTCGACAACTCGGGCGCCAAGCAGATGGACGCCGCGACCCTCATCGCCAAGGACCAGCTCGCGGAGCTCACCCCGCTGCTCGACGCCGCTTCCTTCGACGACCCCACCAAGAAGGTCCGGGACATCCTCGTCCCCGGCACCGTCGAGATGGGCCAGTACGGCGACGAGAAGGTCTGGCGCCTCAACTACGCCTTCACCACGTTCGGCGTCTGGTACTCCAAGAAGCTGCTCGCCGACAACGAGTGGGAGTACCCGAAGACCTGGGACGAGATGCTCGCCCTGTGCAAGAAGGCCAAGGCCAAGGGCATCGCCGGCTGGACCTACGCGGGCAAGCACCCGTACTACATCCCCTTCACGCTCTACCCCTTCATCGCCAAGATCGGCGGCTGGGACGTGATGAAGGCGATCGACAACCTCGAACCGAACGCGTGGAAGCACGACGCGGTCAAGAAGGCGTTCGAGGCGTACTACGAGCTGGCCGCCAAGGGCTACGTCCTCAAGGGCACGCCGGGTCTCGACCACATCCAGTCGCAGACCCAGTGGACCAAGGGCAAGGCGCTGTTCATCCCCAACGGCTCCTGGGTGGAGAACGAGGCCGCGCCGACCACGCCCAAGGACTTCGAGATGACGATGGCCCCGCCGTCCAGCCTCGACAGCTCCGACAAGATGCCGTTCGAGACCATCTGGGCGCAGGCCGGTGAGCCGTTCATCGTGCCGAAGCAGGGCAAGAACACCGAGGGCGGCATGGAGCTGCTCCGGATCATGCTCAGCAAGAAGCACGCGCAGAACTTCGCCTCGCTGGTGAAGTCCCTCACCTGCGTCGCGGGCGCCACCGAGGGCATGGACCTCCCGCCGGGCCTCGCCTCCTCCAGCGACGCGCTGGACGCGGCCGGCGAGAACGTGGTCAACCCGCGTCTGCCCGACTGGTACCAGACGCTGCACAAGGAGAGCGTCGGCGGCGCCCTCGCCGAGCTGATGGCCGGCCGCATGAAGCCGGACGAGGCCATCAAGAAGATCCAGGACGCGGCCGACAAGACGGCCAAGGACGACGCGATCAAGAAGTACAAGCACGCCTAGTGTTCACGTCTGCGACTGATCAGTAGGGGAACGAACATGGAGCGGGGCGAGCATGGCCAGTGACAGCCGCGCGGTGACCGACGACGTCCGCAAGGACGCCGGGGACACGGCGGGAACACCACCGCGAAGGCCGGCCGGAGGGGGATTCAAGTCCTCCCCCCGCTACCGGACCTTCGTCAAGTACCGGTTCATCTCGGGGTTCCTGGTGGTGCCCCTGGTGCTGTACGCGATTCTGGTCATCTCGCCCTTCCTCCAGACCTTCTACTACGCGCTGACGGACTGGACCGGCTACAGCAGCGACTTCTCCGTCATCGGTTTCGACAACTTCAGCAAGCTGTTCGAGGACGACCTCTTCTGGAAGTCGCTCCAGCACAACATCGTGCTGCTGATCGGGATGCCGCTCCTCGCGCTCGGCCTCGGTCTCTTCTTCGCCTTCATGCTCAATGTCGGCGGACGGCACAAGCGCGGTGAGGCGGCCTCCGGAGTCCGGGGCTCCAAGCTCTACAAGATCCTCTACTTCTTCCCGCAGGTCCTGTCGATCGCGATCGTCGCCGTGCTGTGGCAGAACATCTACAACCCGCAGGGCGGTCTGCTCAACGGCGTGCTGGACGGCGTCGGCCTGGGTTCCTGGGAGCAGAACTGGCTCGGCGACCCGGGGATCGCGCTGGCCTGCGTCCTGGTCGTGATGGTGTGGGCGAACGTCGGCTTCTACGTCGTCCTGTTCTCCGCCGCCATGGGGTCGATCCCCAAGGAGATCTACGAGGCGGCCCTGCTGGACGGCGCCAACCGGGTGACCACGTTCTTCCGCGTCACGCTTCCGCTGATCAGGGACAACATCCAGACGTCCTACGTGTACGCGGGGATCATGGCGCTGGAGACCTCGTTCGCCTACGTCATGATCATGACCGTCAACCAGGGCGGCCCCGACCACTCGACGCTCGTCCTGCCGGTGCACATGTACAACAAGGCGTTCCGGGACGGCCAGGCGGGTTACGCGACCGCCGTCGGTGTCGCGATGCTCGTCGTCACCATGATCTTCGCCGTACTGGCCCTCAGCATCGGCCGCCGCCGCGACCGGCTGGAGTTCTGAAATGAGCGGGGAGAACACAACGATGACCACCGCAGAGCCCACGGGTCTCGCGACCCCGGCCAAGACCGGCCCCGCCTCGCCGGCGGCAGCCGCCAGGAAGCCCGGGGACGGCGGCGGCGAGGGCAGGACCCTCAACGTCTTCTCGCACGCCTTCCTCGTCCTGTGGGCGGTGCTGGCGGCGGGCCCGCTCATCTGGGCCTTCCTGAGCGCCTTCAAGAGCTCCGGGCAGATCCTGGAAAGCCCCTGGTCGCTGCCGGACACCTTCACCCTCGACGCGTTCGTCCGCGCGTGGACCAAGGCGAACATCGGCAGGTTCACGATGAACTCGCTGATCGTGGTCGTGCCGTCGGTCCTGGGCACCATGCTGTTCGGCTCGATGGCCGCCTACGTGCTCGCCCGCTTCGAGTTCCCGGGCAACCGCTTCATCTACTACCTGTTCGTCGGCGGCATGACGTTCCCGGTGATCATGGCGATCGTGCCGCTGTTCTTCGTGCTGAAGAACCTCTCGCTGCTGAACACGCCCCAGGGTCTGATCCTGGTCTACATCGCGTACTCGCTGCCGTTCACGACCTTCTTCATGACCGCCTTCTTCCGGACCCTGCCGGGGTCGATCGCGGAGGCGGCCATGATCGACGGGGCCTCGCACTCCCGGGTCTTCTTCCAGGTCATGGTCCCGATGGCCAAACCGGGCCTGATCAGCATCGGCATCTTCAACTTTCTGGGGCAGTGGAACCAGTTCATCCTGCCGCTGTCCCTGAACACGGAGGACCCCGACAGCTACCTGCTCACCCAGGGCCTGGCGACCCTCGCCGTGAGCCAGGGGTACAAGGGTGACTGGTCGGGGCTCTTCGCCGGTCTGACCATCGCGACCCTGCCCGTGCTGGTCGTGTACACGGTCTTCCAGCGCCAGGTGCAGGCCGGTCTGACAGCAGGCGCGCTCAAGTAGTTCCTTACAGGAAACGAACGCCCGTCGGCACCGAGCCGGCGGGCCGTTCGGCGTTCCCCGACCCCTCCCGCCAGGCTCGAGGTCTTGACGGGGAGCAACCCGAAAGGCTCATCTTAGAGTTCACATGTTGGAGAAAGAGGAGAGTCAATGGAGACTCCGGGGTCGCAGACGTCACTGCACCGGGCCAATCTTGAGCGAGTGGTACGGGCCGTCCGGATGGCGGGCTCGCTCACCCAGGCAGAGATCGCCAGGGCCACAGGCCTCTCGGCAGCCACGGTCTCCAATATCGTCCGCGAGCTGAAGGACGGCGGGACCGTCGAGGTCACCCCGACCTCGGCCGGCGGACGCCGGGCTCGCAGCGTCTCGCTGAGCGGCGACGCGGGCATCGTCATCGGGGTCGATTTCGGGCATACCCACCTGCGGGTCGCCGTCGGGAACCTCGCCCACCAGGTGCTCGCGGAAGAGGCCGAGCCGCTGGACGTGGACGGCTCCGCCGCCGAGGGCTTCGACCGGGCGGAACAGCTGGTCAAGCGCCTGGTCGCGGCGAGCGGCATCAGCCAGGACAAGGTGATCGGCGTCGGGCTCGGCGTGCCGGGACCGATCGACGTCGAGTCCGGGACGCTCGGCTCGACGTCCATCCTGCCGGGCTGGAAGGGCATCAACCCGAGCGACGAGCTGTCCGGGCGCCTCGGCGTGCCCGTGTACGTCGACAACGACGCCAACCTCGGCGCCCTCGGTGAACTCGTATGGGGCAGCGGACGCGGGGTGAAGGACCTGGCGTACATCAAGGTGGCCAGCGGCGTCGGCGCCGGCCTCGTGATCAGTGGCCAGATCTACCGGGGGCCGGGCGGCACGGCGGGCGAGATCGGCCACATCACGCTCGACGAGTCCGGCCCGGTCTGCCGCTGCGGCAACCGCGGCTGCCTGGAGACCTTCACCGCCGCCCGGTACGTCCTGCCCCTGCTCCAGCCCAGTCACGGCGCCGATCTGACCATGGAGCGCGTGGTGCGGCTCGCGCGCGAGGGCGATCCGGGCTGCCGGCGGGTGGTGGGCGACGTGGGGCGGCACATCGGCAGCGGCGTGGCGAGCCTGTGCAACCTGCTCAACCCCAGTCGGGTGGTGCTGGGCGGCGACTTGGCGGAGGCTGGAGAACTAGTACTGGGGCCCATCCGGGAGTCCGTCTCCCGGTATGCCATCCCCAGTGCCGCCAGACAGCTCTCGGTGGCTCCCGGCGCGCTCGGCGGAAGGGCCGAAGTGCTGGGTGCTCTCGCCCTCGCGCTGAGCGAAATGGGAGATTCGACCCTTCTCGACAGCGCGGTCCCGGAGACCGCGCCGTCTTCAATTAGATAACGAATGGCACCGTTGTCATCTCGTTAAGGATTTACTCCTTGACGCTGGCAGCGGGGCCGAGTTGACTTCCAGCCACCTCGGCCGCAATGTCGCGGCCTCGTCAGGGAGGTTTCAGGGAATGAACACGCGTATGCGTCGTGCCGCCGTGGCCGTGGCGGCCACCGCAATGGCCGTCTCGCTCGCCGCCTGTGGCAGTGCCGAAGAGGCGGACACCGCCAAGGAGACCGGCGCCAAGAAGGGCGACGACCTCAAGATCGGCCTGCTCCTTCCGGAGAACCAGACCGCGCGCTACGAGAAGTTCGACAAGCCGCTGATCGAGAAGAAGATCAGCGAGCTGACCGACGGCAAGGCGGAGCTCGTCTACGCCAACGCCAAGCAGGACGCCACCACCCAGACGCAGCAGATCGACACGATGATCACCAACAAGGTGGACGCGCTCATCGTGGACGCGGTGGACTCCAAGGCCATCGCGGGCGGCGTGAAGAAGGCCAAGGACCAGGGCATCCCGGTCGTCGCCTTCGACCGTCTCGCCGAAGGCCCGATCGACGCCTACACCTCCTTCGACAACGAAGAGGTCGGCCACGTCCAGGGCAAGGCGCTCGTGGAGGCCCTCGGCGACAAGGCCAAGGACGGCCAGATCGTCATGATGAACGGCGCGATCACGGACCCGAACGCCGCGCTGTTCAAGAAGGGCGCGCTCGCCGAGCTCAAGGGCAAGGTGAACATCGGCAAGTCCTACGACACCAAGGAGTGGAAGCCGGAGAACGCCAACGCCAACATGGAGGCCGCGATCTCGGCCCTCGGCAAGGACAAGATCATCGGCGTCTACTCCGCCAACGACGGCATGGCGGGCGGCATCATCACCGCCCTCAAGTCCGGCGGCTTCAGCAAGCTCCCGCCGGTCACCGGCCAGGACGCCGAGCTCGCCGGCGTGCAGCGCATCGTCGCGGGTGAGCAGTTCATGAGCGTCTACAAGCCGTACGCGCCGGAGGCCGCGGCCGCCGCCGAGATGGCCGTGGCGCTCGCCCGGGGCGAGAAGCTCGACTCCATCGCCAAGGAGAAGACGGACAGCCCGACCAACAAGGGCATCCCGTCCGTGCTGGTCCCGGTCATCTCGCTGACCAAGGACAACATCAAGGACACCGTCGTCAAGGACGGCGTCTACACGGTCGCCGAGATCTGCACCCCGAAGTACAAGGCCGCCTGCGACAAGATCGGCCTGAAGTAGGCACGTAGGGCCCCGGGACCCATGCCCCGCGCCTTACCCCCGAAGCCTGTCCGGCGCCCCGCCCGCTCTCTGCCCCCGCTGTCGGGCGGAGCGCCGGACAGAAACGCTTCTTCACCCCAGTTCGCTTCTGCTCAACCGTCGCGCCCTCCTCCCGGCGCGGCATCCCGCCGGTCAGGCGGCGAAGGAGATGGTTCACGTGTCCGCTACGCCCGTGCTGGCGTTGCGCGGGGTCTCCAAGCGATTCGGTGCCGTTCAGGCGCTCACCGACGTAGAGCTTGAGGTCCACGCCGGTGAAGTGGTCGCCCTGGTGGGCGACAACGGCGCCGGAAAGTCCACGCTGGTCAAGACGATCGCCGGCGTGCACCCCATCGATGACGGCGTCATCGAGTGGGAAGGAAACACCGTACGGATCAACCGGCCGCACGACGCCCAGAACCTGGGCATCGCGACCGTCTATCAGGACCTCGCGCTGTGCGACAACATCGATGTCGTCGGCAACCTCTACCTCGGCCGGGAGATCCGCAGGCGCGGAGTCCTCAACGAGGTCGAGATGGAGCGCCGCGCGCTCGAACTGCTCACCACGCTGTCGATCCGCATACCCAGCGTGCGCATCCCGATCGCCTCGCTCTCCGGCGGTCAGCGCCAGACCGTGGCCATCG
Source organism: Streptomyces sp. NPDC054887 (assembly GCF_053610585.1). Taxonomy (NCBI): domain Bacteria; kingdom Bacillati; phylum Actinomycetota; class Actinomycetes; order Kitasatosporales; family Streptomycetaceae; genus Streptomyces; species Streptomyces sp. NPDC054887. Next base: position 227,560 of record NZ_JBSGYQ010000002.1, read on the forward strand.
CCCGCTCGATGCTCGGTGAGCCGAAGCTCGTCATCCTCGACGAGCCGACGGCGGCCCTCGGCGTCGAGCAGACCGCGCAGGTCCTCGACCTCGTCGAGCGGCTGCGCGAGCGCGGTCACGCGGTGATCCTCATCAGCCACAACATGGCGGACGTCAAGGCCGTCGCCGACAAGGTGGCAGTGCTCCGGCTCGGCCGGAACAACGGCGTCTTCGACGTGAAGACCACCTCGCAGGAAGAGATCATCTCCGCCATCACCGGCGCCACGGACAACGCCGTGACCCGCCGGGCGGCGCGCAACGGGGAGGCTCAGAAGTGAGCACCGACAAGACCTCCACCCCCGGCGGCGGCCCCGTCGTCGAGAACCCCGAAGCGGCCCACGACGCGGTCACCGTCGTCGACCCCCGGCTGCTCGTCCGCGAGCGCGGCTTCGCCGGCTACGTGTCCGAGTTCAAGCGCAAGTTGCACGCCGGCGACCTCGGCTCGATCCCCGTGGTCATCGGCCTGATCCTCATCTGCGCGATCTTCCAAGGTCTGAACTCGAACTTCCTGTCCGCGCAGAACCTCAGCAACATCGCCGTCACGATGGTCGCCACCGGCATGATGGCCGTCGGCATCATCTTCGTGCTGCTGCTCGGCGAGATCGACCTGTCGGTCGGTTCCGTCAGCGGTGTGTCCGGCGCGATCGTCGCCGTGCTGAGCGTCACCCACGGCATGAACGAGTGGCTCGCGGTGCTCGTCGCGATCGTCAGCGGCGCCGCCATGGGCGCCCTGCACGGTTTCTTCTTCGCCCGCGTCGGCGCGCCCGCGTTCGCCGTCACCCTGGCCGGCCTGCTGTTCTGGCTCGGCTTCATGCTCCAGCTCCTCGGCGACCAGGGCACCATCAACCTGGACGGCGACGGCGTGGTCGGTCAGCTGACCACGTACTACTTCTCCGACGTGGCCGCCGCCTACGGCCTGGCCGCGCTCGCCGTGGTGGGCTTCTTCCTCTCGTCCTTCCTGGACAACCGCCGCCGCGAGGCCGCGGGCATCCCGTCCCGGCCGCTCGTCGACACGGTGCTGCGCACGGTGCTGCTCGCCGTCGTGGCCTTCGCCGCCGCCACCATGTTCAACCAGTACAAGGGCCTGCCGCTGGCACTCGTCCTCTTCCTGGTCGTGCTGGTCGTGACGGACTTCGTGCTCCGCCGCACGGCGTACGGCCGCAAGATCTTCGCCCTCGGCGGCAGCGTCGAGGCGTCCCGCCGGGCCGGCATCAACGTGACCGCGATCCGCATCTCGGTCTTCGCGATCGCCGGTACGTTCGCCGCGATCGGCGGTCTGTTCTGGGCCTCGAAGATCGCCGCCGCCAACCAGAGCGCCGGCGCCGGCGACCTGCTGATGAACGTCATCGCGGCGGCCGTCATCGGCGGCACCAGCCTCTTCGGCGGCCGCGGCCGCACCTGGAACGCGCTGCTCGGCGTCATGGTGATCGTCTCGATCCAGTACGGCCTGGCTCTCGAAGGCATCGCCACCCCGATCCAGTACATGATCACCGGTGGTGTCCTGCTGGCGACCGTGGTGATCGACTCCGTCACCCGGAAGACGCAGAAGACCGCCGGTCGCGCCTGACCGCGCATCCCCCGCCGTGCCCGGCCCCGGATCCCGGTGCCGGGCACGGCTGTGCGCGCGCCCGGCCCCGTCCGGCGCGCCCCGGCCGTAACCGACGCGTGACGCAGAACGCACCGCCCGATGACCAACGCCGTGGGCGGAACATTAGACTCGACAGACCGGCAAGCAGACAGTTCAACTGCAAGGAGGCACGGGTGGCGCTGCTGACCCGCATTACGGGACCGCGCGATCTGGACGGGCTCACCCCGGAGCAGCTGGACCGGCTGGCCGCCGAGATCCGGACATTCCTGGTGGACGAGGTCTCCAAGACCGGCGGCCACCTGGGACCCAACCTCGGTGTGGTCGAGCTGACGATCGCCCTCCACCGTGTCTTCGAGTCGCCGAAGGACAAGGTCCTCTTCGACACCGGACACCAGAGCTACGTGCACAAGCTGCTCACCGGCCGCCAGGACTTCTCGAAGCTGAAGATGAAGGGCGGCCTCTCCGGCTACCCCTCGCGCGCCGAGTCCGAGCACGACGTCATCGAGAACTCGCACGCCTCGACCGTCCTGGGCTGGGCCGACGGCCTCGCCAAGGCCAACGAGGTCCTCAAGAAGGAGGACCACCACGTCGTCGCGGTCATCGGTGACGGGGCCCTCACCGGCGGCATGGCCTGGGAGGCGCTGAACAACATCGCCGTGGCCAAGGACCGCCCGCTCGTCATCGTCGTCAACGACAACGAGCGTTCGTACGCCCCCACCATCGGCGGCCTCGCGAACCACCTCGCCACCCTGCGCACCACGGACGGCTACGAGCGCTTCCTCGCCCGCGGCAAGGACCTGCTGGAGCGCACGCCCGTCGTCGGCAAGCCGCTCTACGGGACGCTGCACGGCGCGAAGAAGGGCCTCAAGGACTTCATCGCCCCGCAGGGCATGTTCGAAGACCTCGGCCTGAAGTACGTCGGCCCGATCGACGGCCACGACATCGAGGCCCTGGAGTCCGCGCTCCAGCGCGCCAAGCGCTTCGGCGGTCCGGTCATCGTGCACTGCCTCACCGAGAAGGGCCGCGGCTACCAGCCCGCCCTCGCCGACGAGGCGGACCGCTTCCACGCCGTCGGCAAGATCCACCCCGACACCGGCCTGCCGATCGCCACCTCGGGCGTCGACTGGACCTCGGTGTTCGGCGAGGAGATGGTCAAGCTCGGCAAGGAGCGCGAGGACATCGTCGCGATCACCGCCGCGATGCTCCAGCCGGTCGGCCTCGACAAGTTCGCGAAGACGTTCCCCGACCGGGTGTACGACGTGGGCATCGCCGAGCAGCACGGCGCGGTCTCCGCGGCGGGCCTGGCCACCGGCGGCCTGCACCCCGTGTTCGCCGTCTACGCGACCTTCCTCAACCGGGCCTTCGACCAGGTCCTGATGGACGTCGCCCTGCACGACTGCGGCGTCACCTTCGTCCTGGACCGCGCGGGCGTCACCGGCACCGACGGCGCGTCGCACAACGGCATGTGGGACATGTCGATCCTCCAGTGCGTCCCGAACCTGCGGATCGCCGCCCCGCGCGACGCCGACCAGGTCCGGGCACAGCTGCGCGAGGCCGTCGAGGTCGACGACGCGCCCACCGTCGTCCGCTTCTCCAAGGGCGCGGTCGGCCCGGCGGTCAAGGCCGTCGGCAAGGTCGGCGGCATGGACGTCCTGCGCAAGCCGTCCGAGGGCACGGCGGACGTCCTGCTCGTCTCCGTCGGCGCGCTGGCCCCGATGTGCCTGGAGATCGCCGACCTCCTCGACAAGCAGGGCATCACGACGACCGTCGTCGACCCGCGCTGGGTCAAGCCCGTCGACGAGGCGCTCGCGCCGCTCGCCGAGCAGCACCGCGTCGTCGTCACCGTCGAGGACAACAGCCGCGCCGGCGGCGTCGGCTCCGCCATCGCCCAGGCACTGCGCGACGCGGGCGTCGACGTACCGCTGCGCGACTTCGGCATCCCGCCGCGCTTCCTCGACCACGCCTCCCGCAAGGAGGTCATGGCCGAGATCGGGCTGACGGCGCCGGACATCGCCCGTCAGGTGACGGGCCTGGTCGCCAAGCTGGACGGCCGTCTGGAGGACACGCCGGCCGAGGCCGCGCGCGACTGACCGCAGGCCAGTAGCAGGTGAGGAGGCCCGCCCGGAGCACTCGCTCCGGGCGGGCCACATTCGGC